>CBFDCK010000051.1:0-18783 GCA_965603285.1 uncultured bacterium | reverse complement strand
CCACAAGGGTTATGGCAAAGGGAACCATCCTCCAGATGTACCTGGACATAACGCCGGGGAGTACCAGTTGTGGGTTGAGTGAGAGCTGCCACAGGGTTCCAAAAAGTAGGGAACCAGCGAGCAGGATAAAAGGATTCCACATGGAGAAAAATACGAGTGCCAGAGCGATGAATCCCCACCCCATGAGAAAGTTATAATTCCAAACCGGGTTGTAATCCAGAGAGTAAACCGCACCTGCAAGCCCCATGAGCATCCCGCCGATTGTTACACAGAGATAGCGAGTTTTGGCGACGTCTATACCTGAAACTTCCGCAACCGATGGATTCTCTCCCACCGATCTTATTCTCAGCCCCAAGCTGGTCTTGGAGAGCACTAACCATGTAACGATAACAAGCGCGATTCCAAGATAAAAGAATGGGGATAGACCCAAGATGGTGGATATCCTCGGCATCCCCAAAGGACCTGTGTATGGGTTGCCAATGTAGGTGGTGAGACCGAAGCCCATGATCCAAATGCCCATCCCGCTTACAACCTGGTCGACTCCCAGCGTTATAGAAAAGAATCCGTGGAGAAGACCGAGTAAGCCTCCTATGCCGATCCCTACTAAGAAGCCGAGCAAGTAACTCCCGGTGGATTGAGCGGCGATGAAACCCAGAGTGGCACCAAAAAGCATCACACCTTCGATTCCAACGTTCAGAACTCCTGAGCGCTGACCGATGAGTTCACCGAGAGCGGCGAGGGTAAAAATCGTTGAGGCATCTAGACTTCTAACGAAGAACTCCCACATCTGTCCTCTCCTTCCCTGTTTTTACAAATACAATCTTATTACGGTAAAAGAATTGAAAAACGACTAGAGTAATCATTAAAACTCCGAGCAGGGCATAATCCAAACCAAAGCTCATATCGAGTTTTCCCTGGACGTACCTGCCACCTACAGACAATCCTCCAAATAGCAGCGCAACCGGGATCGCTGCTATAGGGTTACCTAGGGAAATCAGGCCGCATATTATCCCATAGAAAGCCAGATCGCCAAAAAACCCGTAGTTCCTGGCAATTTTATAAACGCCGGGTACCGCGGCGAAATAATGATAACCAGCCAAACCGGCAATGGCACCACCTAAAGTAAAAACCAGGAGCGGTATTTTGAATGGACTTATCCCGGCGTATTTGGCCGCAGCCGGGTTTTGACCGTAAGCCCTGATTTGATATCCGATTTTGGTTTTGGCGAACAAAAAGTATATTAAAAAGGCTAACCCGAGGGCAATGAAGATCGTGAAGGGGATATTATTGATCAGAGGTGCGTATACAGAAGGTGGCAGTTCAAAACTTTCGCCTCTCCCCCCGGGGTTCATGAAGGGGCCTCCCTCTTTGATCATGAATGAAACCAGCCAGAAAAATATAAAGTTTAACAACATGGTCACTACGATCTCGTTAATGTTGTACCTGCCCTTCAAAAATCCAGCAATCGCTCCAGGCACTGCACCGCTCAGAGCTGCTGCGATCAACATAAGTGGGATGATAATTTCAAAGGAGAGATCCGCGCTTAGAGACGCCTTTCCGCCAAAGGCAAATAGGACTGCGAAAGCTCCCAACGCCCCGGCGTAAAGCTGTCCTGTCATCCCGATGTTCCAGAGCCCGGCTCTAAAGGGGATGATGAATGCGTACGTACACAGCAGCAGGAATATAAACCTGTTGATCGTCGGCGGCAGACCATAAGAGTTCATGAAAGCGAAGGAAAAAATTTCCCGATAAGCTGATAGAGGGTTGATCCCGGCTAAGACAAAAATGATGCTGAAGAGCGCAAGGGCAAAGATTATGGCGAGGATCGATATGCTCGCTGCCTGCCAATTGGATAATGTCAATCTTTTTTCGAGTTTCAATTCGTAGCTTCCGATCCTCATGTCTCTTCCCCCTCCAGATGCAGACCAGCCATCATAGCTCCCACGCTCTCCCTCTTGGCTTTCTCTACAGGGATGATGTCCATGAGCTTTCCTTCGTAAACCGGTGCCACCCAATCGCTTAATGATAATATCTCATCGAGGTCCTCGGATATGAGCAGAACACCGGCTTTACCCTTTTTTGCTTCCACAAGTTTATTCCGAACGAATTCAGTTGCACCTACATCAAGACCCTGTGTTGGTAGATCAGCGATTACAAGCCGCGGTCTGCGTGAGAGCACGCGTGCCAAGATGAGTTTTTGGAGGTTTCCTCCGGATAGGTTTTTGGCCTGCGTGTCTAGGCTTGGAGTCGCAACGCTGTACTCGGAGATGTTTTCTTCTGTGAGCTTACGTAAATTTTTATAATCCATGGTCCCATACCGGGAGTAATTATCATCGAAGTAATAATTCATCATGGTATTTTCCACAAGGGAGAAATCGGCGATCGAACCTACTTCTATACGGTCAGAGGGAATGTAACCTACACCCAACTGCCATCTCTCTAAGCTGGAGGAAAAAGTGATGTCTTTCTCATCAAGAATTACCTTACCTTCCTGCGGATTTCGAAGACCGGCAAGAACCTCGACTAACTCACGTTGCCCATTTCCGGAAACTCCGGCTATGCCGAATATTTCACCTTCACTTATAGAAAACGTGGCACCATTTAAAGCCAAGACACCTTGGTCGCTTAAGGCGGAAAGGTTTTCTACCTGAAGAATCGGCTTCCCTCTTTCTATGCTTATCCGCTCTGTCCTGAAGATGACTTCTCTACCAACCATCTCCATGGCCAAACTCTTTTCGGTTGCATCCTTAGTCTCTAAGCGAGCCGTTACTTTTCCACGCCTAAGAACCGTTACCCTGTCGCTTATCGCCAGCACTATGGGGAGTTTGTGAGTGATGAAGGGGACTATGGCGAGTTCGTCTTCAGACATGGCTTTGATGGATGTTAAGAGTTTCTCCGTTTCGAGAGGGGTCAGTGAGGATGTCGGCTCGTCCAAGATGAGGATCTCTGTACCGCGATAGAGGGTCTTCAGGATCTCCACAACCTGCTTTTCCCCTTCTGAAAGCTGCCAGACTTTCGCATTGAGGTCTATATAGAATCCGTATCTCTCGCAGAGTTCATTAATCTCCTCCCCCGCCCGATTAAGATTTAGAATTTTCCCGGCGTTCGGGTGTCCCAGGATTATGTTTTCGATGACCGTATGAGCGGGAATCAATTTACGGTGTTGGTGAACCATCCCTATTCCCATATCGATGGCGTCCAACGGTGATCGGAATACGACGCCCTTACCGCCGATGAATATTTCACCCTCATCGGGTTGGTACAGCCCGAAAAGGATATTCATTAAGGTGGTTTTCCCGGCGCCGTTCTCCCCCAAGACTGCGTGAATCTCGCCAGCTTTTATTTCGAAATTAATTTGGTCATTTGCGACGACTCCCGGAAATCTCTTCGTGATTCCCCTCGCCTCTAAGACCGTCTCTCCACGTTTTATCCCTTCCAGGGGTTCTTTTTTCACTTGTCCTTCTTCCGGGGGATTCATCAATGAAAGTGTGTTATGTGCCCGGCACTTCTCGGTAAACTCGTGATTTTGAGTATCACAATCTAAGTGCCGGGCACCTTTTAGCCCCTCAAGAATTGGAGCCTTGTACTTCTTAGCTACCAGAGGTAGTTATACGTCAATATAATAGGGAGAATTCCAGACTCCCAATTACTCCAATACCACCGTGCCTTCAAGGTCGAAGTTGAACAATGAAAGCAGCCACTCATTAGTCGGCATCTCCCCAGCTGGTTTGACCTCTGTCCCAGCGGTTGGGATTGGTGTACCTTCCAGATCTAAGCCGGTTCCGTTGCTGACGAACGCGTGCTCGAAGAACGGATCCCACACTCCATTGATCATCTGATCCCTTCTTTGTTCAACGAGCGCAACGATCTCATCAGGAATTAATGGTAGTGCAGCCGGACTGATGGCCTCAATGCCCACCTTGTTGTCGTTCATGATGTCAACGGTTGGAACCACCGTGCCATCAGCCAGTGTCATTGAGTCAGCCATGCCCAGATACAGCACTGTTGCTGGATTTGGATTGCCAGACAACCAATCCTTGACCATTCTCTCAAAGAGGACTTCCCAACGCGTGTCGAATGATACGGCTACGGTATCTGTGTCAGACCAGCCGTAAAACCCCACGATGTCCATGTCCTTACCTATGAACCAAATGCCCGATTCTTGGGCTACGTCCAGGGGGGATCCGGAATCGGTTTGTTGGGTTAAGACGTCAACATCGTACTGAGATATCAATGTATTTGCGATGTCCCTCTCTTCTGGGGGCAGGTACCAGTCGCCGACATACTTCACGTACACGGTGATGTCTTTGCCAAGCATCTCAGCTGCATCCTGCACTCCGAGGTAAAAGCCAGCCTGACGCCTGATAACCTGAACCGATGGGAATGCCGAGACGATTCCAATATTCCCTGTCTCGGTCAACGCCCCAGCAATAAGCCCTTCCAGGTACAGCGCCTGATACTGCTTTGGGAAGTATCTTATGAAGTTCCTCTTCGTGGTCAGGTCGCTGGCAATGACGGACGCAAAATAAACTTCTGGGTACTGGTCAGCGATATCCTTCAAAGGCATCCCCATGAACTCTGCGTTTCCCACGACGATGCTTGCGCCATCAGCGATCATCTCTTCGGCGTAGGGATTTGTGAGATCTGGTCCTACTTCCTCTCTGTATACGTATTCAACATCCGGATATTTTTCAGCGATTCGCTTTCCAGCTCGATCCTGGGCTCCCGACCAGGTAGTTCCATCAATTATGCTGAAGTGTTCGATCGCCAGAGTAGCACTTTCCTTAACTTCTTTTTCTACCTCGACGGTCTTGACGACTTCCTTTTCGACCTCGACGGTCTTGACGACTTCCTTTTCGACCTCGACAGTTTTGACGACCTCCTGTGTTACCACGACGGTCTCGACGACCGCCTCAGGTTGGCAGGCTGCTAAAAGCAGGCTCACCACCACCAGTATCACAAACAACAGACCGAATTTCTTGCTCATTTTAGTCTTCTCCTTTTCTTTACTAGTTTTTAATAGTGGCTCCCGCATACAATTATCCGCGATCTGAGCCTCGCCGTTACTGCCACCTGCGTTCCCCCATGCTTGAATTAGCGTCCATTGTACATAATTGCTAATCGCTTGTCAATTCGTGCATTAGCATTTGTATTAGCAAAATTTTGTAGTACTCCTGGGCGGGAGAGCCCAGGCAGTTGGCAGTAAAGACTACTGGGCAGCAAACGTCACATTGACTCATTTCTTCATTAACCACCTCCAATATTTATCAATATCAGGGCAACAATAACAATGACGATGACGACGGCAATCGCAATCCATTTCGTCCGAGATGACGAGAGTGCTTCACCTGCCATGTCTTTTGCTACTGCTGCCGCGAACTCGCTTTCCGAGGGTGGCTTATATTCAACTTCACCACTCCCGGTCTTGACCGCAATGCGCGCCTGAAGCGCCTTGTTGAGGGTTTCTAATCCCTGGCGGATCATACTCTTGCTGGTGGTATCCAAAAGCCGCTGACCCACACTGGCCAGCCGACCGCCAATTTGAATTTCTCCATCGTACTTCATGAGGGTGGTACCATCGCCCTGGTCGATCAGATTGACGTAGCCGGTTCCATTGATAAAACCCGGCTTACCTTTGCCCTCCACCGTCAGTGTGCAGGTTTCTGGTGGCACTTCATCCGAAACAACAATCCTTCCAGAAAAAACGCCGGCAACTGGTCCAATCCGGACGTTCATAACCCCTTCGTATTCATTTTCACCAACCTGGTCCAGACTTTGGGTGCCGGGTAAAGCAGTGGCAAGCACATCTGGGTCCCTAACCAACTCCCAGACGTCCTCTCGAGGACCGTCAAAGATGTATTCTCCTTCCAGTTTCACAGCTCTCTCTCCTTTTCACGCAGCAATTCAAACAGCCGGTTGGGGCTGAGGGGGGCTTCGAGTATTTCCAGATCGTATTCGGGCAGGGCATTCTCCATTGCTTGTGCAAAGAGAGCCGGAACCGGGATAGCCCCAGCTTCACCAACGCCCTTGCTGCCAAGTGGGTTAAGCGGAGAGCGTGTTTCTTCATGTCCAATTTCAATCCGAGGAACCTCAGCAGCCGTGGGGATCAAATAATCCATCAGAGAGGCGTTGAGGAGCTGCCCGTTTTCATCGAAAACGAGCTTTTCGTAGTAGGAGTTACCGATACCCAAAGACACGCCGCCGTGAATCTGACCATCCACGATCAGTGGATTGATCACAGTCCCGCAATCTTCAACGGCTACGTAGCGTTTGATCTCTATCATCATTGTCTGCGGGTCTACTTCAACAATCATAGCGTGGGTGCCAAAGGCGATGGCGCCGTATTGGGGACCGAAGTAGGCGGTGGCTTCCAGTCCTGGTTCGGTGCCGGGCTCGACCGCCCCACGCAGAGGGTTAGCCAGCATCGCCAGTTCGCCCAGGCTTATGGATATTCGAGGGATATCGGCAACCCTTATGACACCATCAGCGAGTTCCAGTTCGTCCTCAGGAGACTCGAGCACCTTGCTGGCGAGCGCAAGAATCTTTTCGCGGACTAACTTGGCGGAGGCATTAATAGCATTTGCCGCGACCACGGACCCACGGCTGGCAAAGGTACCGGTACCCCAATGGAATTCAGCTGTATCACCGGTCACCAGATGCACATCGCGCACATCCACCCCTAACTGATCGGCGACGATTTGGGCAAAGGAGGTGAAGTGACCTTGTCCCTGTGTACCGACACCGGTCGCCACGTTTATTTTGCCACTAGCTTCGACTGTCACCCTGGCTCCCTCGTACGGACCAACGCCGGTTGTCTCTATAAATGGAACGATGCCGATGCCCACATGGCGACCCTCGGCGCGCAGGCGGGGCTGTTCGTCTTTCACAAACTGGTCGTATCCAATCATGTCCGCGGCCTTCTCCAGGACGGGCTTGTAGTTTCCGCTGTCAAAAATTAGAGGCGCAAAAGCCTGGTCAATGATCTTGTGTTCGTAGGGAAAAGCGTCCGGAGGGATGAGATTTCGCTTCCGGATTTCAACCGGATCAATGCCCAATTCTTTGGCGGCCAAGTCCAGCAACCGTTCCACTATGAAGATCCCCTGGGGACGACCTGCCCCTCGTACAGGAGTGACGATGGTCTTGTTGGTGAACACAACTTTGGACTCGGAGTAGTAATTGGCGACATCGTATGGTCCCATCATGTGGCATTGTGTGTTCAGGGGGAGGGTCAGACCATAGGGATCGTATGCTCCACTATCGTGCAGGAACACATCGCTCACACCCAGAATTCGCCCATCAAGGGTAAGGGCCATTTCAGCATCGTGTACCTGTCTGCGTTCCTGGGTGGTGGCATAAAAGTTCTCGTACCGGTCTTCTATCCATTTGACTGGTCGGTCCAGTTTTATCGATACCCAGGGGATAAGCATCTCTTCCGGGTAAAACATCATCATTTTGGGACCAAAGGCGCCACCGATAAACGGGGCTATCACCCTGACTTGATGTTCAGATAAATCAAGCCTGGCAGCGAGACCATTGCGGATGGCAATCGGAGCCTGAGTCGTGTCCCAGACCGTCAAACGCTGGCTTTTTGCGTCCCATTGGGCTACGACACCCCGGTTTTCCATCGCTACCGCTGCGCCCCGGTCAATGACGATACGCCTCTTGATAATCAGGTCAGCCCCTTCTCGAATCGCGGCGTAATCGCCCTTTTCCTGTTCGATGTGAGCAGCCAGGTTCGAGTCCAGGTCATCGTGGACGAGGGGAGAATCCGGCTGCATGGCTTTCTCGATATCTACGACAGCATCTAAGGGTTCCAGGTCAACCATAATGTCATCCACGGCATCTTCAGCAATGTAGCGATTTTCGGCGATAACGATGGCGATGGGCTCACCCACATGCCTGACCTTGTCTTTTACCAACGGTACCTGGGTGCGCGAATGGAAGATTACGTCCTCGACTGTCGGGGGAGGTGAGACCAATGGTGGACCCGGCTGCCAATCATCCCCCATCGTCTCAGCGGTAAAAACTGCCACAACCCCCTCCCGTGCCTGGGCGGCAGAGACGTCGACGCTTCTTAGATAGGCGTGGGCATAATCACTGCGTAGAAAAGCCGCATGAAGCATTCCATGGATCTCTACATCGTCTACAAACAAAGCTTCCCCGGTCAACAGACGAGGGTCTTCACTTCGTTTTATCCGTTTACCAATATATTTTTTCGTCACGGATGCACTCCTGTTTTATTACACCGTAAAGCGTAGAACATGATATATAGAAACTGTTTATTGAGAGGCGCTCATCTTTTGGGCTGCCAATTTGACCCCGTCAACGATGTGCTGGTAGCCAGTACAACGGCAGAGATTTCCAGAGATGGCTGCACGTATTTCATCCTCGTTTGGATTGGGGTTTTCTTCCAGAAAAGGCACCAGTGTCATTAGAATTCCTGGTGTGCAGAAACCACACTGCACACTGTGAGCCTCCCAGAAGGCCTCTTGAAGAGGGTGCAGGTTCTCGGGGGTTCCCAGCCCTTCGACTGTGAGTATCTCATGCCCGTTGGCTTGTACGGCAAACATTAAGCAAGAGCGGACCGGTTGTCCATCGAACAGAATCGTGCACGACCCGCATACACCGTGCTCGCAGCTGACGTGTGTTCCGGTCAGACCAAGGTCATGGCGCAAGAAATCGCTCAACAGCAGACGCGGCTCAACGGTACGTTCATAACGGGTACCATTGACGGTTACACCAATATCGAAAAGATGCCTCATAATAATCTTCTCCTAAGTGTAAGAAAAAACGACGAGAGGTCCTTATTTATCAAATTAATTGCTCCCCTTGGCTCGTTCGAAAGCCACATCGAGAGCCCGGCGGGTTAAAACTTCAGCCAGACGACGGCGATATTCTGCTGATGCGTGAATATCACTTCCGGGGTCAATATCAGCAGTTGCAGCCGTATCGGCGGCGGCTTGGATAATCTCTGGAGTAAGGGTTTGACCTGTGAGCGTCTCAGCAGCCCGGAGGGCTTCAACAGGACCATCTCCGACACTCAGGAATACTATGCGGGCTTTTTGACATAGATTATTGTTGTCCAGAGTCACCACAGCAGCGACGCCCACCAGAGCGAAATCGTGGGGGCGGCGAGCCACTTCCTTTAATGCCCATCCGGTGCGTGGCGGCATATTGGGGAACGAAGCCTCCACCAGCAGCTCGTCGGGTTCCAAGAGTGTGGTGAACATTCCGATGAAGAACTCATTCGCCTGAACCCATCGTTCCCCGGTTTGATTACGCAGGCGGAAGCGCCCGCCAAGCGCAATGCTGATCGCCCCCAGCTCAGCCGAGGGGTCTGCGTGGGCAATGCTACCGCCAAAAGTGCCCCGGTTGCGGATTTGCGGGGTGGAAATTTTGGGCATCGCTTCATATATCAATGGGGCTCGTTCAGAGACCAAAGCGCTGCGCTCCACTTGAGAGTGGCGGGTCATGGCACCCAGGCGCAAGCCGCCATTCTCATCTGGACGGATATAAAACAGTTCGGAGATGTTGTTCAAATCAACTAGAACAGAAGGTTGAGCAAGGCGAAAGTTCATCGTAGGAATCAGGCTCTGCCCTCCAGCAAGTGCTTTGGCATCGTAGCCATGTTCGGATAGGTTGATCAAGGCTTCTTCAACCGTGGTGGGGGCATAATATTCGAATGGAGGTGGTTTCATAAGAAATCCTTACAGTTTATACAAACCTATCAAAAGAATCAGGTTTCTACAAGAAACCCGGTTTCTTTATTTGGACTATTTTCCTTCCCTGAAGGCAACGAACCGACCCCACATGGAGGCGATTTCCATACCTTTCTGCAGATAGCAGCCGATGTAGTACCTGCCGCTCTCAGCTTTGGAAATATCTTTACCCAAATTTTCGGCGTGGACGATCTTCTTCGGGAAGAGGTTTAGGTGTGTGTCCTGGTAATACTTGTCCAGGGGGAACATTTCATCCCAATCCTCACCAAAGTCTTCCACCAGTTTACGATTGGCTTCATCGAAGGTCTTGGGGTGCCAAATGCGCTGGATTGTGTTCATTGGATGGTCCTGGCTAACGGCGTCAATGCCCAGCCACTTGATCTTTTTATCAATGCACCAATCCGAGAAGTCGGGCGAAGGACCGGGGTGCTTGATCATGTAACGGAACTCATCCGAATCGGGGCTGATCCAGCCATATTTGTGCCAGCCGGTCTTGATGATGAGAATGTCTCCCTCGCGAACTTCTACAACGCTTTCGATCATCTCGGGCGTGTACACGCTGGAATCGCTGACCAAATGGGATATATCGGCGATCACTCCGGGACCAACCCAATGCTCCAGCGGGACCTCGCCGATGGTCCGCCCGGCGGGCCAGAAATGCTTCTCGCCGTCCATATGAGTTGCCAGGTGGATGCTGGCGTTGCAGATAGAGCCATTTCTACCCATGCCAAAATGCTGCCCACCGACGCGCTTGGTGTAGGTGACCGTCAACGGTACATAGTTAGCCCACTGGGGCGTTTGGACGCTGAAAGGTATTGTGAGGTCCAACATCTCAGCCGAGTCCATGATCTGGAAAAACTCACCTTCAGCCATCCCATCAGGGGGCAACAAAGCGCAGGCACGCGACCAGGCAGTCTCGACCTCCATGAAAGGGATAGGTTGTATCATGATCCAGGCACGTTGATTCTTCAGCTCGTCGATTTCACCGACAATGGATTCCGCCAGGAGTAAATGGGCTTTGGGCATCCTAATGTGGGTCATCTGGTAATATTCATTCTGGGGGAACATCTCATCCCACGATTTACCGTAATCCGCCATTAACTTGGTCTCCGCCTTCTTGAATTCATTCTCTTGCATGTAGCGGATGGATGTGTTCATGGGATGTTCGGCGCAGCCGCAATCCACGCCAATGACTTTAAGCTTCATGTCCAGCGCCCACTGGAAGAAATCGGGAGAAGGTCCGGGGTGCCTCACCAGAAATCCGAATTCCTTGGACTCCACACCGCCCTGGGCATCCGGGTTGTAGATGTCGGGCTGGTCCCAGGAATACCTGTGATAGCCGGTATTGATGATCAGGATGTCGCCTTCTTTTACGGTTGCTCTTTCCATGATCATCTCAGGGGTGTAAAGACTATAATCAGAGACCGCATCTGAAATATCTACCACAACGCCGGGTCCACACAGATCGGTCAGTGGGATGTCAGCCATCGCGCGACCACCGGAGTGGAATGCGGTTTCACCGACCAGGTGGGTGCCTACTGTGTTGCTCCAGTTCAGCAACTGACCGTTGGCACCTTGCCCACCACCATAGGCGCCTGTGACTCTCTTGAAGAAGTGGACCCCCAGAGCTTTTTCTCCTGGCCACGGTGGTGTAAAGATGCTACAGCCCTGGGTTAAATCGTACAGTTTGGCGTCGGTCATGGTATTAATAAATTGGTCCCGATCCATGCGGTCCTCCTCTTCTAGTTATTGGATATCTGCTATAAGATAATAGATATTAGATAACTCAATCCAAATTCTCTAATAGCCAATCATTAATACCCATACTCCTCAGCAAACGCCAACAGAGCATGTTCAAACATCTCCATTGGTGGGCGCACCAGACCTGCCCCTACCTGCCCTACACCGGCGTCCTTGTGAGCGATGCCAGTATTTACGCGTGGGGTGATGCCCGTCTCTACTACCTTACGGATATCAATACCGGTCGGAGTGCCCCGGAAATCCAGCGGGGGCATAGTGAAGTACATGTGCTCCGTATAGCATATTTCGTACATTTCCAGGGTTGCATTTATGGCATCTTTGGGAGTTCCGCTGACGAATTTGACAATGGCTGGAGCGCTGGCCATCGCAAAACCCCCAATACCAGCCGTCTCCGTGATGGTGCTGTCGCCGATGTCGCCGCTGGAATCTTCAGCCGTAAAGCCAGGGAAGTAGAGACCCTGAGGGATATCGACCGGTGCAGTGAACCAGCGATCACCCAAACCGCTCACCCGGATGCCAAAGTCGGTGCCATTGCGAGCCATCACGCTGACAATTGTGCTGCCATCAATCCCATGTGCAGCGTCCACCATCGCCTTACAGGCTGCCATCACCGGGTTGAGCACACTGAGAGCGTTATCGCCGAGAGTACGAATGATCTCTGAAGCGACCACGGGGTTTGGGGCAGCCGTGGCGATAAAAGGAGCCAATTTTGTGGTGAACAGCACCGAGCCGGCCTTATTGCGGTTGTGCCCTTCATCTCCCATGTGCAGTGACTCAGCTAAAAGAGCGCGCATGTCGATTCCCTCGCTCAAGATGATCGCCTCTCCCAGCACTGGAGCCATAACGTCTTCCAACCAGCGCAGACGATCCAGCACTTCCTGGCTGTAGGCGCCGTAGCGCAGCACTTTGCCATAACCTTCGTTTAAGTTAGAAAAGGACTTATTCCCGTGGATCTTGTTCTCGAGGATGTATACTGACATTGAGGGAGAGATGATGCCGGCCATCGGACCGACTGATTGGTGGTTGTGGCAAGGGTCAAGTTCAACCTCACCTGATTCGACCAGAACCTGGGCTCCCGCTTCATTTTTTGCGCGACCCTCAAAAATTAAAGCACCGGTGATCGCGCCTCGCATCGGTCCTGAGGCCCGTTCCCAGGTGATGGGTGGACCGGCGTGCAGCAGCAGGTCTTCCCGCATACCGGGGATCACATCCCGGGCTTTGCCCATCCCCACTACCACCGGGCGAGCTTCCATCATCCGTCCTGTGGCTTCAATATTTGCTTTTTCAATGTCCATCGAATCTCCCTTTCTCGGAATTTTTTAATAAGAGGTAGTTAGGAGAGCTAAAACCGGTTTTTTTTTCATAGCTAAGAACTCCAAACTCTACTCCTGGCGAGGGAAGCGCTTACCTGGTTCGAACCGGGAGCGAGCCTCTTTAAGGATTTCCTCGTAGAGCTTCAGATTGCGGTCTTCGAGGTGATCGAATGTTTGTAAACTTTTGCTGCCAAAAGTTATATACCTCATCGGGTCAGGATCAAGCCTGGCAGAAATGATCTCCTCGGTACCCCGCGCTTGGGCTAACCGCCAGGCGATGGGGTTGATGATCATACTATGCCCAAATCCGTAATTATCGCACGCATCGGGGCCAACTAAATTACTGGCGACCACGTATACATGATTATCGTAAGCACGGGCAGCGTTGGTGATGTGCCAGATTTCATAACTTCGCTGGAGGGCTGAGGCCCTTACGATAATCTCGGCGCCTTTAACCGCCAGCAGGCGGGAAAGCTCTGGAAAATCGCCGTCATAACAGATGATCATACCGATGGTACCCAGAGCAGTCTCGAAGACGTCTGCCCGGGTGCCGACCTTCACCCAACCTCCGCCGTCGGTGCGTTCCCAGGGGGCGGGGTGAGTCTTATCATAGATGCCGATAATCTCCCCATCCGGTCCGATAAGAATGGAGGAATTGTAAACGGCGCCACGATCCCCAGCGCGCCGGTAGGTCGGCCATACCACATGCACCCCTAAATTTTTAGCCGCAGCCTGGATATCGTGCGTGATGCGTCCCGGCGCCTCATCCACCAGGTCCCACAATTCTTCAGGAGTTAAATTCGTCTCGTAACCAGTTGTAACCGTTTCCGGGAAAACAACCAGCTCGGCTTCGTGCTCGCTGACTGCCTTTTCCAGCCACGTAATACCTTTTTTGATGTTTGCCCCCACATCATTGGGGACAATCGCGATTTGCACGCAAGCCGCTACAAACTCTTGCATCAGTTCTCCCTATGATTCACTTTTCATGCGCTCCAGGAGCGCCATCATTTTCTGGTCCCCTCCAGCAGGGGGGCGCCAATCCACCTGGATCACTCCTGCATCCTGGGCTGATAGGCTCTCCATAAACGACTCCAGACCAACATTGATCGCTGCCAGCGGTTCCTGCAAGAAACTCAAATCAACGCTTTGCAGAGGTTCCTGGATCTTGGGGCTAATCTCTGGATTGAGACCGCGCAGCAAGCGACCAACGTACCGGGCGGCTTTATCGTTGCTGGTCTCCACGCGCGCTCCTGCCGCTTCAAGCTGCTCCACCTGAGAGTGCATGTCCTGTGGGTCTTCGTCGGTGCCAGACACGACAGCGACGACTTCCAGGTATCGCCCGGACGAATCTGCATTTGCGCGAGCCTTCGTGATGGCGGGAGCCAGTTCGCTGGCGGGGTCTGGATGAGCGCCGTAACCCAATACTACATCCAGCAGGATAACGGCAACTTCCGGATCGCTGGCTTCTGCCTCCAGGCGCCGGATGCGCAGATCGTTGTCCATCATGGGGTGCAGGCGACCCACTGTAAACTCGTCCTCCCCCAGGTCGATGAGTGTATGCTCCTGGCTGACCAGCGAGTCAGTCAAACGAAAATCTTTATCCAATGGAGCGTTAGAGAAAACCGCAGGCAGATAGTCTTGCAGGATGAGAAGAGCTTCATATGCTAGGGTTCCGCCTGAGAAAAGACCCCTCAGGTAGTGTTGGTTGGGCGAAAAACGATCCAGGTTTAAATCTACAGAAAGTTCTTCATCCGGTGAGGGGCTCGCCAATTCCACCGCCAGGAGAGCCGTTTCGTCGAAGGTGGTCGCAAAGTGCACGTTATCCACCTGCCGGCTTGATGTGGCGTAGCCGATGAAGTCCACCACCACCGGTTTTCCTGCCAACCGGGCAGCCTTCACAAGGTCATCTGCAACTCCGGGTGAGGGAGGCTTGGAAACCAGCACAATGACCCGAGTTTCGGGGTCGCGGCTGAGGAGGTCAAGCCCCTGGCGGGTCGTCACTGCATTGACTGCTTCTGATAGGTCACGCCCCCCAGTACCGAGAGCCTGGGTGATGCCGCTTCCCATTTGATGAATTCGGGAACTAACCTGTTGCAATCCGGTTCCAGAGGCGGCTACAATACCGACCGGTCCGGGGCGCACCTTGTTGGCAAAGCCCAATCCGACCCCATTCACAATTGCCGTACCGCAGTCTGGACCCATAACCAGCAGTCCTTTCTCAGAGGCAATCCGCTTCAACTCGATCTCGTCCTCCAGGGAGACGTTATCACTGTAGAGGAACACATGTTTATCTAAATGCAGCGCTTGGCGGGCAACCCCGGCCGCGTAGCGTCCCGGGACCGATATCAGCACCCAATTGGTCTCGGGTTTCATTCGAGCTGCAGATTCCAGGCTCTTAGGACGGTAATCAGCGACCTCAACTCCGGCGCCACGCTTGGTGAGCAGCTCGTCCACTTTTTTCACGGCTCCATGAGCCGATGCTTCGTCCTCGCCAAGCACTACTATGACCAGATCATCGGGTCCAGCAGACTGGACTTCAGGAGCCAGCAGGTCGCTCTGAGCAAGCACGTCTTTATTGGCGTCCGTACCCATGACCACGCCGGCATCCAGCACACCGGGTTGTTCGCTGAGGGAGCGTTGCAACTGCATCAGGACGACGGAATCATAATATGCACCGGATCGAATTTCAACTGCAGTTTTTGTCATGTTAATATCCACCTCTTATTAAACCACCCCAGCCTCACGCAGGGAGGTCACTTCCTGCAGGGTATAGTTCAATAATTCAACCAGTACTTCCTCGGTGTGCTCTCCCAGCAGTGGTGGTGGTCGGCGCAATTCGGCGGGTGTACCCGAAAACTTATATGGAAATCCTGGAAATCCTACCAGCCCAGCTGTGGGATGCTCTATCTCCAACTTCAATTCTCTGGTCTCTGCCTGGGGGTGGTTGAAGACATCTTTGATGGCATTTATCGGTCCGCTGGGGATGCCGGCTTCTTGCATCTTGCCCAGCCACTCAGCGGCGTCCCGGGTCGCAAAGACCTGGTTCAGTATATCGGACAACGCGTCCCGGTTGGCGACGCGGCTCGGATTATCGGCAAAACGGGGGTCATCAATTAATTCCGGCATCTCTACAAACTCGCACAGCATCCCCCATTGCCTGGCGTTCAAGGCGCCCAATGCAAACCAGCGATCACGGGCACGGAAGACCTCGTAAGGCGCGATGTTGAAATGGGCGTTGCCCATGCGGAGCGGCTCGACTCCTCCGACCAGGTAGTTGGAGGCCACGTTAGCCAGCAGCGCCACCTGGGAATCCAGCAGGGAGAGATCTAAAAGCTGACCCTCACCGGTGAGGTCGCGGGCGCGCAAAGCGGCTAATATTGCGGTTGAAGCGAACATACCGGTCGTGATGTCCACAATTGAAACACCTACCCGGTAGGGAGGCCCTTCAACCGGTCCGGTAACCCCCATAATGCCGCCCTCTGCCTGGATGATAAAGTCGTAGCCGGGTCGCTTAGCGTAGGGTCCGGTGCGACCGTAGCCGCTGATGGAGCAGTAGACCAGACCCGGATTGCTTGAGAGCAGGTCATCGTATCCTAAGCCCAGCTTTTCTAAAGAGCCGGTGCGAAAGTTCTCCACCAGCACGTCAGATAGAGCCGCCAGCCGTTTGATGATGTCCTGCCCTTGGGCGCTTTTTAGATTGACTGTAAGGCTGCGCTTGCTGCGGTTGATGGCCATGAAGTAGGCCGACTCGCCAGGGTATGAGTCATAAGGATCGCCTACAAAAGGCGGTCCCCAACCGCGGCTCTCGTCCCCGCGACCGGGCTGTTCGACCTTAATCACATCGGCGCCCAGGTCGCCCAACATCATTGTGCAATAGGGACCAGCCAGGGCGCGCGAGATATCAAGCACCAGCAGACCCGCAAGTGGTCTTTTATCCCCATATGTGTGTGAGTCTTGTGAATTCGTATGCTCAGCCAATGTTTATACCTGAAGTGGTATGTCTATGTTATTGCCATGATAGGTGAGCAAAAGCTGCCTCTCTGTTTCGAAAACTGCGCTGAAGCCAACACTCAAGAATTATAACTCATAAAAATAGTAACCCTCATGGGAATTCTCGGGTTGCCGTGCGGGCCATCTGATCCCCATTTCTCTTTATTTCTAATCCCATCCAGAGATTGTCATAAAAAGTTTCATTTACGCATATTTCATTTTTCAGAATACCTTCAACCACAAAGCCCTTCTGCTTATACAAGGTAATCGCGCGATGATTATCGGCTCTCACTCTCAGGTTGATTTTCCTGATTATGTTACCGTCTATTGACCATTCCAGTAGAGAATCTATGAGTGAAGACGCGACACCTATGCCCCAGTATTTTCTCAATACAGAAATTCCGAACTCTCCAGCATGCTGGATTCGAGGGCGTCTCCCAGCCTCAAAGGAGAGAGTGCCAATTACTGTCCCCTCTATAAGGGCGAGTAAATAGAGATAATTCTCCACTCCCCGGCATTTTTCTAGATAGGCGAACTCCTCCTTCTGGGTGAGGCGAAACTCACCCGGACCAAAAGACAAAAAATCAGTTTCCTGACTGATAAGATCGAGGTACTCGAGTACCGCGCGGGCATCTCGCCCCCGTGCCTCTCTAATCAGAAGAGCTCGCCCATCCTTGGTAATTATTTCACTCGAATACATCAAACCTCGAAGGGATGTAATTGGGTATAAGCAGCATCTAAGGTCAGGGTTGAGTCGCCGGGTGTATGCTTGGATATCACCTTGGCTAACCAACTGACCAAAAAGCGCCTGCAGCTTCCGATTTGCAGCGCGAAATCGCGGTCGGCTGCAACCCATTATGTGCCGGCGATCTGATTACCGATCTAGCTTCTTAACCATAGAAATCTCGTACTGCTGAAAGCCAAGGTGCTCATAAAGTCGGCAGGATGGATTAGCAACCAACACGTTGAGGTCAGCTTCTTCCGCGTTCATACGCTTTCCCCAATCAAGGGCTTTTTGAGTCAGCTGTCTTGCGATGCCCTGTGCGTTGGACAAAGAGAAAATCCTTCTTCTTGAGGATTGGTTTCCAGCCAACTTCGGAGAAGTAACTCCGGATCAGATCACGGTGGCTTCGTGTATCGGCCACCAGTGCGTGCCCGCCAGGTCGGACCCAATGCCGAACCTTGTCAAGCAGCACGATCCGCCTAGCGTCGCTCCGAAGCATGTGCAGAACGCGATCCAAGATCACTACGTCATATTCTCGGTCCATTTCGATCTCTTCAACGTCAGCCACCTCACCACTGATATCGAGTTCCTCCGCCTTCGCCTGTACAATGACTTGGGAGATACTGGTGGGAGCCAGATCCACTGCGTGTACGCGGTGACCGCGTCGCGCTGCCATGAGGGTGTCCCGACCCTGCCCGCACCCCAGATCGAGCACCGACAGTTCCGTCACCGCCGAATCGAAGAACGCAACGAATTCGTCAAAGGGTGGACCACACGCATTCTCGCAAAGCTGGTACTCCTTCTCGTAATCAGTCACCCGTTGTGCTCCTTGTACAGACCATCCAATGGATAAGGATTGATGTGGCGCGGAAAAGAATTAAGCGTCTGGTTGGGAAAAAACAGCCGCCAAATAATCCGGGGTTGAACTAAGCTGAGAACGAGACATGGTCAACCAAACCAGAGTTCGGAATTTATACTGAGTCCCCTAATGGGGACTTGTGTATATAAGCATGTTGATCTAGAAGAATTGTAGCAATATCTGTAATTAAATGCAAGTGGTCGCGTTCATTAACATGGGAATACTATTATATGGATAATGGCAGGAAAAGGAAATTTTAGTCATTTTAACACATGACGGGAGACTGCTTCGGGGCACATGCACCCCTCGCAGAGACACCTTGAGTTAATTGTGTCGGGTATTAAATTATTTTTGAGTAAAAAAAAATCGCGAAACGAAGAGGAACGAATAATCTGACGATAGACGAAGGACGACTGA
>CBFDCK010000050.1:0-19367 GCA_965603285.1 uncultured bacterium | reverse complement strand
TGGCGATGTTCGGCTCGGGGAGACGGGTGCGGGATAAGCTGGAACGCCTGCCTCTGGCTGCTTCGTTTGCCACGTTGGCTTTGATCCTGGCACAGCCTCTGGGAAACATGATCCAGAGGCGGGTGACCACTTCAGGCGAGCCGGAATTTCTGGAGGTTGTTGAGGTCATTGAGTCAGACAAGGGTCGCATCAAAGCGCACAAGGTGGTTACGGAAGGCTGATTATGAGTGAACCCTCCCCGGTCGTATATCTGCTGCACGGGGATGATGAATATAACATCGCCCAGGAAGTGGCTAAACTCGAAGCCAAACTGGGCGATCATGCGTTGAGGGAGGCAAATACAACCTCCCTGGACGGGCGCAGTTTCAACCTCGACGATTTGGTGTCCGTTGTCAGCCCAATGCCGTTTATGACAAAACGCCGGTTAGTGATCCTGAGTCATCCTCTGGCGCGCCTGGAGGGTAAAGAGGCGAAGGCAAAATTTTTCAATAAGCAGAAGCTGACGAAGGATCGCGAGAAGATCATTGAGAACTTTGAAAAAGTCCCGCTTACGACTGCGCTGGTCCTGGTTGAACACAAATTGTTGACCAGCGACTGGGAGAGAAAGAAAGGGAACCTGCACTGGCTGGAACGGTGGGCGGAGTCTAATCGAGAACGGGTTTATGTAAAAGCTTTTCCACTTCCCAAGGGGAATATGGGAGGCTGGATCCAAAATCGGGCGACACAGGAAAGCGGGCAGTTTACCCATGAGGCAGCAGGGAGGTTGGCTGAGCTGGTGGGAGACGACACCCTCCTGGCGGATCAGGAAATTCGCAAATTGCTGGATTACGCTGATTACAAGCGACCCGTGGAGAAAGAAGATGTTGATCTGCTGACTCCTGATTCGAGTCAGGCTGATATTTTTGCCATGGTGGACGCTTTAGGGATGAGGGACGGGGAAAAGGCTTCGTTATTACTGCAGCGGTTGCTGGAACAGCAGGAACACGGCTATATTTTTGCGATGGTCATACGCCAGTTCAGGCTACTGCTGCTGGTGCGCGAAATCCTGGATGAAGGGGGAGGGGGGGATGAACTCGCTGCAAAGCTGGGGTTCTTAAGAGTAAAGAAGTGGATGTCAAGAAAGCTGATACCTCAAGCTAGGAGGTTTTCGCTCCCTGTTCTGGAGGAGATATTCCACCGATTGTTGAATCTTGACGAGGACGTAAAGAGCGGCTTGATCCCGGTCGACTTAGCCCTACAGATCTTCGTCAGCTCGCTGACGAACCTGAGCCATTACCATTCAACTTCCCGTTAATCCCGATCCAGAAGTGATTGGGGAGAATTGAGCGGTTGGAGCGTATCTCCACATTTCCGGCTTTTACAGCTTCTAATGGCGCATCACTTTTCGGCGTTGATTTGCCGTTTCCTGAGCGTCCGTTCTTTTTAACGTCTACCGGGGGCAGCATACTGGGATGCACGAAGCACAACGAGGGCGCATCTCCGTATTTATTCTGGTAGTATTTTGCGGCGCGTGCGATCTTGGCAGTCATCACCATATTGGGGTCGTTATCGAACCAAAGCATACCGATATTCATTGATCGGTCCCTCCAGTATTGAACTCTTCTATTTATAGTGCAAATTCCGTACCAGGTTTTTTTGCCTTTCTGAGTGCAAGTGAATTTATATTCAAGAGGGTTAAAAGAACCCATGTTCTAATTATAGTAGAACATGGGTTCTGTGTCAAGGGTAATTATTGACAGTGTAATTATTGACAGCTTTTCTACTTACCCTGTTCTACTTACCCTTTACAAAATCGCTATCATAGAAAGCGGACCAAGCTCGTAAATCATTCTACATAAAGCGGCAGCCTACTATTTAGGGTATTCGTTTGTCTACAAGGATGGTATGTTTGAAATATCGTCGATCACGCCTGGCGATTCGTCTGGCAGTTCTTTTTCTACAAGGCGTATACGTGGGTGCGCATAACCTATCAGCGTGACTGCCATTTTGATCATTCCCATCATAATGAACAATAGACCGATACCGCGTCCTGATCCGATACCGATGATCTGTCCTACGCTCTCAGTCAGTAATCCGGTTGTGGCAAGTAAGGGCTCAAATAGGTTATCGGCTAGTGGACCAGCAAGCAAGTAAGCGAGTGGTAAGGCCGCCTTGGCGATCATTTGTTGGGTAGCAAAGACCCGTCCTTGAACATTGGGCGCAATCTTGCTTTGCCAGATAGCCTGGTTGGAGCCGTAAACGATGGCTATTGTCACATGGGCACCAAATGCACCAATGGCGGTCGACCAAAACGACGGTCGGAGTCCTATGAGCAGAAAACATATTCCGCTTAGAAATTCAAAGCGAAGCACACCGTTGATACGGCGCTGCGGACCACCCCAGATGCTCATGACCAGGCTCCCTACGAGCATACCAACACCTGCAATGGATATGATGACACCCAGTTCATCACTCGTCGTAAAGCCAAGGATCATCGGTGCAATCAGGGCTCCAACCATACCCCATAGAAAGTTGATCACAGCAAAGAAGACCAATAGACCAAGCAAGCCTTGTCGTGCAGAGATGTATTTCCAGCCAAAGGTAATTTCCTGCTTCAGCGAGGTGTTCTCTGATTTGCCTGTGATGGCGCTTCGGGGTTTGGGGAATCGAACCAGCAACAGAGTGATGACTGCAAAAATAAAAGTCGCAAAATCAATCAGTATCACACCCTCTAATTGAATAGTATGAACGAGGATACCTGCCAGTGCGGGTGCCAGAATTTCTGCCGCCGCCTGCCCAAATTGGACCATACCATTGGCATGCCCGAGGTTCTTTTTGGAGACAAGCAACGTTGTTGTAGCGGCATAGGCGGGCCACTGAACCGTGCTGAATGCTGCACTGGCTCCAGTAAGCAGATATATGTGCCAGATTTCGAGTCTATTGGCGAAAAACAGGAGACCTAGAATTAACGTACTGAATCCAGCACCAGCATCGCTCATGATCATTGCCCAACGTCGGTCCCATCTATCCACAATTGCGCCGGCCAGCGGTGATAAGACGACCCGCGGCAGCACGATGAATAAACCGATGAGTGCGAACTGCGTAACCGAGCCGGTGCGTTCGAATATCCAAACACCCAGAGCAAAACTGGTTAGACCAGACCCTATGACTGAAACGAATTGTCCCAACCAGACGATTGTGAAAATGGTCAGTCCACGTGATACGATTCTTCGCGTCATAGCATGCTTCCTGTTTAAAATCAAAAACGAGATGGCTTGCAGGCCATCCCGCTGATACCCAATGCCTTAGCCGAGCATAAGATCAATGATGAATAGGCTTGTTGAATTGGACGAACTCGATCAAGTTGCCAGCTGTATCCCGAAACTTAATCCAGTGTGAGACTTCACCTGTTTTGATACCCCATAGCAACTCAACCCCGTGAACTTCCAGGTGTTCAATTGCTCTTTCCAAATCCTCAACAGCAAATGCAATCAGTGGGAAATGAGGTGACTCTGAGTTTCGAGTAGGGACAGGCTGTCCTTTGACAATTACCAAGTAAGAGCCGCCTCCCAAATCAAAAGCCGGTCGATGATCATGGTGCGGTACCAAGCGAAGCCCGACAATATCTCGATAAAAGTGTGCAGCAGTTGACACATCTTCTGCCCACAAGCTAAAGACGGCAATATGTGTAGGTTTGAAAGATGACATACAGTTTTCTCATTAGACTTATTCTTCAATGAAGCGATGGCTTGCACTGGCGTCGTAATTCATATTGTAGACCTGCTTCAGGATTTCAATATGTTGCCGAGTCTCCTGATCAAACGCGGATTTACCTTCAAAGGCATGGAGAACAATTCCCTCCAGCAAATCACCTAACGAAATATCGAAGTATTCCGCAAGAGCCTTTAGAACTTTCAGCATCCTTTGCTCTATACGAACGCCAGTTTGGACACGTGTAACCTTGATTTGTGATCGGTGTTTTGATTCAGTCATACTTTTGCCCCTGATATATTTGTTTCGTAAGGAGTGGCCGCACACCAAAAAGGGAAATGGAATGTATGTACCCAGGTACCCTGGTACACACTAATATACAGTATTTCTTGGAATTTGTCAAACTCCAACTTTCGAGTAATAATTGACAGTGTAATAATTGATCATGTAATAATAGAGCATATTCATAAGTCTTTCGAAATCTCTTCACAAGTTCTACATATCTGTCATGTATATTCTCCTCAGCAGTAACCTGGATGTGCGGAGCTATGTAGAGAAAGAAATCGCCCGCCAACCCAACAATTATGAAAGACTGTGGAGGATAACATGATGCAAATTAAAAGTTCAGTTTCCAGCCAAACTCGCAATAACTGGCTGGTAGATTCAATCTTATTGATAAGCGCTGTAGGAGCGACTTTGTCGGGGATTTATTTTCTCTTTTTGACAACAGGTGGATATCAAGGTGGTCGTAATCCTTATTATGGCATAGTCATTTTGTTCGAACGCCATACCTGGAGTGATATTCACATATGGACAGGGGTGATAGCGACAATCGTTATTCTCATCCATGTCCCTCTGCACTGGGGATGGATTGTCAATATGACCAAGAGGATGGTGAAGGAACTGCTAGGTAAGGACCAGAACCTGAACGCACGCAGCCGCTTCAACGTCCTGATAAACATCGTTGTGGGCTTGAGCTTCCTGGTGTCGGCTATCACGGGCATTTACCTACTTTTCGTTCCAGGTGGACCCAGAATGGCAGTGACAGACCCGATGATCCTGTTCAGCCGCACGACCTGGGATTTGATCCATACCTGGTCAAGCGTAGTTGTGACCCTGGCCGCGGTGGTGCACTTTGCTATCCACTGGAAATGGGTCGTAAAAGTGACGCGCAAGATCCTGAGCGTTCGCTGGACTTACCGGACGAGGGAATTACCCGTAACAGAAATGTAGACGTATTTACGTAACCCGATAACAATAATTGAAAAAAAAATATAAGAATTGGAGAGATAAAAATGATAAAAAAAATATTTTTAGGAGCGTTATTTCTTGGCTTGGCTGGCGTGCTGATCTTTGGCGCAGTCAATCGCACGATTGCAAAATCGACCGAAACACCCCTTGCAAAGGGAGCAGGCGGTGGGGGGCAGTTGGAAGGTTCCATCGATACGGAACATCAGGGCGGTCACGGTCAATTTGAAAGTAATGTGGCAGGCGGCACTCACGAAACTCATGACCATGAAGGTGATTGTTCTGGGGATTTGAGCGAATCACACGAACCACGCAGTGAGATGGGCGGCTCGTGGGGCGGTCAGCGACGTGGAGGGGGTGGGATGAATTCCGGCGGCAGCACCGCAGGTCACTCTGAAGCTGAAACAGCCTCGTGGATCACCGTAGAGGGCAGCGTAGTAAGTGCGGGCGTGGAAGCGCTTGTGGTAAGTACTGCGGATGGTGAAACGGTCGTAATCGAGGGACAAGCATGGCGGTTTGCACAGGAACTGGGTTATACCGCTCGCATAAATGCCCCGATCACTGTAGTAGGTTTCTACGAAGACGGTGAATTCAAGGTGGTACAGATTAGTGGCAATGCTGGCGAAGTGCCTCTACAACTGCGAGAACCGGGTGGTCGTCCAATGTGGGCTGGCGGTGGTCAGCAGGGAGGCAGCTATTAAATTGTGCTTAGACGTCTGTGCCGGAGCGACGTGTCTGGCTAACAATCTCCTTTACCAATAGTAGAAAATATTCCGGGGCGGGACTTAATCCCGCCCCGGAGATGTATAATATGGCTATGCCAACAATCCTAATTATTGAAGACGAACAAGAATTGGTCCGAGTCCTGCGTTCCTATTTGGAACAAGCAGGCTTTAATGTTTTATCTGCTTTGCGAGGCGACACGGGATTGACCACCTGGGAAAGCAGCAAGCCGGATTTGGTTATTTTGGATCTTAACCTGCCGGGGATAGACGGTCTCGACGTCGCCCGAGCGATCCGGCGTAAGGCGGATACGCCCATAATTATGCTCACGGCGCGCGTAGAGGAAACTGACCGCCTGATCGGTCTGGAACTGGGCGCCGATGATTACGTGACCAAGCCTTTCTCGCCGCGCGAAGTAGTAGCGCGGGTGCGGGCTGTGCTGCGACGGTCGGGTGGCGAGGGGCGGTCCACACAATTGATCCGCGTGTATGATTTGGAAATTGACCTGGAGGCTCACAGCGTGGTGCGCGACGGGGAGGAGATCGATCTGACCCCGACAGAATTCGTCATTCTGGAAACGCTTGCGGGGCAGCCAGGACGGGTCTTCAGCCGCCTGCAACTGCTCGAGACAACGCAGGGGTCAACTTATGAGGGTTATGAGCGCACTATTGACGCCCACATCAAGAACCTGCGTGGTAAGCTGGAACTCGATCCTAAGAACCCTCGTTATGTTGAAACTGTGTTTGGTGTAGGATACCGGATGCCGAAACCCTGATTAAAACCTATGCGTCTGCGTTTATTACTTGCGTTCATTTTGGTCATTCTCGTCTCACTGCTAGGTGTGGCGTTCTTTATGCATCAAGAGACGGCACAAGAAGTCTATACATTTATTTACCGAGGTGGAATCTACGAAGCCGAAGACCTGGTGACAGAACTAGAGGACCATTATCAGGCGAGCGGTTCCTGGGAGAATGTAGCATCCCTATTTCCACCTCCCGTTATGGGTTATGGTCAGGGAGAGGGCAAGGGACGCGGTCTGGGACCCGGCTCAAGGTCTAACAGTGTTGCAGGGGGGAATTTATTTCTATACGACGCCAGTGGAAATTTGGTTTTTGATCCTCATAATCTGGGTGCAGAGGCTAGTCTGGAGGGTGAGGGATTCCTGTCCGCTATCCCTTTAGTGGTGGACGGCGAGACGGTCGGATATCTGCTGCCTCCTGGAGGGTATGTCTTCGGACAAAATGTGGAAGCCGAGCTATTGGGACAGCTTAATCAAGCGCTGCTGAGTGCAGCGTTAATTGCCGGTGGACTGGCATTGATCCTGGCGCTCCTGTTAGCATTCTACCTGCTGCGACCCGTCCGTGAACTGACGCGCGCCGCTACAAAGATGTCGGAGGGCGATCTAACACAGCGTGTCAGGGTGGGCGGTAAAGACGAGCTGGCGACTTTGGGCAAGGCTTTCAATCACATGGCTGCTTCTCTGGAAGAAGGGGAGCAGCGCCGTCAGTCTATGACTGCCGATATTGCTCACGAGTTGCGTACACCTCTTGCGGTCCAGCGTGCGAACCTGGAGGCAATGTTGGATGGGGTTTATCCTCTGACCACAAAGAACCTGGGTCCAGTCCTGGAGCAAAATCAGCTTCTCACCCGGCTGGTCGCCGATCTGCGAACGATAGCTTTAGCGGATGCGGGGGAACTGAATTTAAATATCCTGCCCACCGACTTGAACCGGATAGTGTCCAGCGTTATGGAGCGTTTCCGTCCGCAGGCAGATCGACAGCAAATCAGCCTGGAGATAGAGTTGGATGCAGCTTGTCCAGTGCTGGAAGCTGATCGAGACAGAATTGAGCAGATTCTGATTAATCTGCTCAATAACGCACTGCACTACACGCCCGAAGGGGGTGAAATTAGAATAAGTACGTCTTGTAACACACAGAAATCTGGGCAACTAGCCAAGCAGTTGACCGGGCAATTTGCCTTGGTTGAAATTCGCGATTCGGGTTCCGGCGTTCCCCCAGATGCGCTGCCGCACATCTTTGAGCGCTTTTATAGGGTTGACCGCTCGCGCAGCCGGGAAGAAGGAGGAACAGGGTTAGGATTAGCCATCGCCCGCAAACTGGCTGAAGCTCAAGGGGGCAACTTAATCGCAGCCAACATCCCTGAGGGTGGGGCGCTGTTCCGTCTCAGTTTACCTTTACGCCGATCGTCCAAAAGCTGATGCTCTCTATGTGATAGGTTTGGGGAAACAGATCAAAAGGCGTGATCTGCTCCAGACGGTATCCGCGGGCTGTTAAACGCTTGGCATCCCTCGCCAGGGTAGCCGGGTCGCAGGAGATGTATACCAGCAGCGGCGAAGCTAATCCAAGCAAACCATCCATCGCCTGGCGGCTGATACCGGCTCTGGTTGGATCAAGCAGGACGATATCCGGTGCGATGTCCAAATTTGGCAGCACTTCTTCTGCCGTAGCCTCATATAATTCTACGTGATCGAATTCGTCCAGGTTGGCGACAAAATCACTGGCGGCAGCGGGAGAGGATTCGATTCCCACCAGTCGACTCACGAGGGGCGCAAGAAAAGCGCTGAAAAGCCCCACACCGCAGTACACGTCCAGCAGGATAGCATCTGAATTGAGGGGTTGATAATTGGGCAATATTTCCAGCAGGTGCGCGACCATTCCAGCAGCCATGGGCGTATTGACCTGGAAGAAGGAACCGGCTGAGACCTGAAAGCTGCGGTCAAGCACTTCAATCCAGACCGCTTCACTGCCCCCCAGCACCAGCGAGCCCCCTGGGCTGAGGTGCACAACCGAGACGGGTAAATCCTGGATGTTAATCTCGGGCGGCTTCAGGTCGCTGCTCTCCAGAATGAGCTGAACGTCATCCTCGATTCCCATCCGCATGGCGAAGCGCTCCAATCCAGGCAGGGTTTCGAAATCGAGCTGTGGCCAGATAGCATTGAGCGGGGCTTCAGGAAGGTGGCACTCCTGGATAGGAAGCACCTCATCCGAGCGGGCTTTATGGTAGCCAATCTTTCCGTCTGCTGTGAGGTGAAACTGTACGTGATTGCGATACAGAGTTTGGTTTGGCGACGACACGGCAGGCTCCACGGGCGGGTCGACCAGCCCGCCGATACGCTCCAATTGCTCACCCAGAATGCCGGTTTTTGCGACCAATTGGTCTTCATAGGACATGTGCTGGTAGTGGCAGCCCCCACAGACCCCGAAATGTAAACAGAGCGGCTCGATTCGTGCTTGTGAGGGCGTGAGCACTTCCAACAGCTCACCCCGGGCGTAGCCGCGTTTTTGCTCTACAAGCCGCACTGACACGGTTTCGCCGGGCAGAGCGTATGAAACGAACACGGCGCGCCCATCTGGCAGGCGCCCCATTGCCTCACCGCCGTACACCAGGGATGTCGGGGTAACTGTAACTATGGGGAGTTGTGGCTCACTCATATTCTGAGTCATAAAACCCCTATGTAATCATCCATCGCCGCCAGCAGGTTGTCAATGTCCTCGATTTGGGTCTCGCCCATGTGAGCGATACGGAAGGTTATATCTTTCAGAGGTCCATAGCCGTTCGCAATGCGCATGCCTCTACTTAAGAGAAACTCGTTGAGAGCGGTGATATCAAGTTCGAGATTATTAACGACCGTCGTGACGGTCTTTGAAAGGTAGCCTTCGGGAGCGTATAAACCCAGGTCGTGCTTCAGCACCCAGGATTGTACCCGCTCTGCCATAGATGCGTGGCGGGCAAAACGCTCCTCCCGCCCCTCTGCCAGGATGTGGTCCAACTGAGCGTCGAGGGCGTAGATCAACGAGATGGCTGGTGTCGCGGGGGTGGAATCTTTCAAGCGGTGTCTCTCCATGCGCAGCAGGTCGAAGTACCAACCCCTGTCCGGCACACTCTGGGCGTAAGCCATCCCCCGGTCGGAGACGGCAGCCAGTCCCAAACCCGGAGGCAGAGCCAGGCACTTCTGCGAGGAGGTCAGCACCATATCCAATCCCCAAGCATCCATCTCGATCCTGGCGCCGCCCAGTGAGGAGACCGCGTCCACCGCAATCAACGTGTCCGGGCTTACCGTACGAACGACGGTGGAGATTTCTGCTACTGGATTTTGCACACCCGTTGAGGTCTCGTTGTGGACAATTGTGAAAAGCTCGTATTGTGTTTTCCTGAGAGCATCGGCAACACGCTCTGGTGTTATCGGTTGATCCCAGGCTATGTCCAGCTTATCGGCTGTTTTGTCATTAGATATGGCGACGTCGTGCCAGCGGGAACCGAATGCGCCGTTCACACAGGACAGCACCCGCTCGTGGGCCAGATTGCGAATGGCAGCTTCCTGCAGCCCGGTGCCAGATGAAGCGGTCAGGAAGACGCGCTCCTGGGTGAAGAACAACTGCCGGGCTTTATCAGAAGCACGTTGGAAGATGGCTTCGAATTCGGCGCTGCGGTGGGGCATCATCGGATGGGCTTGAGCGGCCAGGATTTCAGGTTCGACATCAACGGGACCGGGAATGAACATGTGGGGCATGGGAGCCTCCAGGATTTTGTGATTAGCAAATAAGGCGATCAGGTAATTGGATAATCAGGTATTAGTAGGATATCAGGTAATTAGTGATCAGGTTATATATTTTACCAAGGGTAGCAGTATTTTGGGCTGAAATTAAGACCTAATGGATAGGTAGGGACTGATCAACCAGCGGCTTGATTGATTAGTTGCCTGGTTCCTCCTATCAAATGGATGCTCAGGATCACCTGAATAAGCTTAAACATTGCTATAATTGCCGTAATGCGTCGTTTATTGGTGGTCTTCGTCTTTTTACTGGTCGCGTGCCGGACATTGGTTCCCCAGCCGAGCATCCCCCCTTCGCCGGTTGTAGGGACACACACGCCTGGCGTCATTCAGATATCTTCCACACCACCTTTTACACCAACACCGGAGCGGAGCACTCCAATATCGCCTCCGCTCACTGCTGCGAGTGGTCAGCCGATCGCTGATACGTTTACGGTGAATTTTCACCCGGACGGAGCGCTCTACGTTGGGGACTTGATCAGCCTGGAAGTTATCCCACCTGGGGAAAGTAGCCTGGAAGATAGAAGTGTGCGTGTACAGGTGGATGGACCAGATGGTGTGATCCTGCCTGAAGGTGAATTTGCACCGTATGGAATTGGTGGTCGCTTCCAGGCCACGATGCTGTGGGTTTGGGATACGTCCGGGCTAGAGGTGGGCGAACACAGTCTGACGGTATCCATCCTGCTAGATGGTCCAACCTGGACCGAAACTGTCTCGCTGCTGCCGCAAGATGAAGTGCCGCCTCCAGAACCAAGGGCACGCTGGGCACAGGAGGAGAGTGAATGCTGCCTGGTGTATTACATCACGGGCACCCCAGTGGAGCGAGATCTGGAGTGGTTGCTGGAAATGCTCGAGGAACAGGTGGATAAAGCCAATCGGCGTCTGGAGGTTGAATTAGAGCAGCCCATAATAGTCACGTTTCTGCCGCGGGTAATGGGACACGGCGGCTTTGCCGGCGATGAAATTTCAGTCGCTTACCTGGATCGAAACTACGCCGGGAGCAGCGAAGAGATCATCCTGCGCCACGAGTTCGTGCACGCCCTAGATTCGGATCTGGGAGGCGAACTGCGCCCCACGATGTTGGTCGAGGGCCTGGCAGTCTACCTGACAGGTGGCCATTTCAAGCCCGAACCGCTTATGTCGCGCGCAGCTGCGCTGCTCCCTCCTGTGGAAGGGTGCGTGGAACCTTCGGATGGGGTCAGAATTTCCGGCGATATAAACACTGGGATTGAAATCTGCGGTCTGGATTGGTACCTCCCGCTCACCCTATTGGTGGACGACTTCTACTTCTCCCAGCATGAAATTGGCTACCTGCAAGCCGGGGCACTAGTAGAGTTTATGGTAGATACCTGGGGATGGGATGCTTTTTCGGATTTTTACCGCGACATTCATCCAGAGGCAGAGTCCCCGGAGGATTCACAATTAGAAGGCGGGACCCAGGCACTGGCGATCGATACTGCTTTGTGGGATCATTTCGGCCTCACCTTGCGAGAGTTAGAAGACAGCTTTTTGGAGGCACTGGAGGGTGAATTATTAACGCCCGTACTGGTTGAGGACGTGCGCCTGTCGGTGACGTTTTATGAGACGGTGCGGCGATACCAGGAATTGTTGGATCCCTCTGCGTATTTCATGACTGCGTGGTTGCCCAATGGAGGTCAGATGCGAGAGCGTGGGATTGTGGCTGATTATCTCCGCCGCCCTTTGGAGACCGAGAACCTGGTCGTGGAGACGATGCTGGCTGCCGCGGATGCAAATTTGCGTGCGGGCGATTATGAGCGGATGGAAGAGATGCTGATTGCCATCAACACCGTGCTGGATGCTTTCTCGAGCAGTGACGCTGATCCTTTCGCCGCTCATCCAATCGCGACGGATTATCTGCACTTGGTGGAGGCAATTCTAGCGGCTGGATACCAACCTGAGGAAATTCGATTAGAGAAAAATCAAGCCCGGGTGCGGGTTAGCACGGCCGGACTTGAGCTGTTGGAGTTAAAATTCTACAAGAAAAGGATCGCGTGGGTCCTTATGCATCAAGCAGGGAATTGATCACAACATTATACTAGGTACGAATGATGGGTTTGGTTTTACTGGCACACGAAGCCAAAGTTATTCCATAGCGGTTCTAATGGACCAAAACACCACATGTTCAATGTATCGACGATATACACGCCAGCAACTATGACACAGAGCAGAACAATCAAGCAGCCGCAGCCGGAGTACAGCCAGGTTCTGGATTTGCCTCTAGGTTCTTCCTGGTAAGGATATGGTTCACTTGGCTGCACATAAGGTCCACCGGGGGCGGGAGGCACTTGCTCGCTGTATGTGGGAGGTGGTGGGGAGACCTGCGGTTCTGGCAGTGGGGCTTCCTGGGGTGTTGCAAGAACTGACTCGTCCTGTATTGGTGGGACAGCCATCACGCTGGGGTCGCTTATTATGGTAGCGTCCTGGTCTATCCGTATTTCTTCGTAAACCATACTGGCGTTATCTGCAAACAGAATCAATTCGCCGGGCTGCAGCATATGAGGACCCATCAGGCGCTGACCGTTAACAAAGGTGCCGTTGGTCGACCCCAGATCCTCCAGTACGTAACCTCCTGCCTGAGCACTCAAGCGAGCATGTTTTCGTGAGACTTCCGGATCGATGATGGCGATATCGTTGGCGGGATCCCGCCCAATTGTGAGATCCTTCCCAGTCAGTTCAAAGGTCTTACCGGGAGTCGGTCCTGAGCGCATTACCAGTTGATAGGATTGTGAATCCATGTCATCCTCCTCAGCTTGTTGTAGTAAGGTGAACCATTTAATAATTGCACTTTCGATAACTATAACAGCATTCGACGTATAGTGTACTGATTATTATACTTGCTGTCAAATCTGGTATATAGTTTTGTCCAATTCTACTGCCAGCACATTCTACAGCTACCAGGCGCCGTCGCAAGGCAGGACATCCAGTATAAATATCGACCGGTCTATGGGTTAGAATTGACCCACAGCATACGATGTCCTTTGCGATAATTCGACTTTCAAAGTAAGAGGTTTTCTGCATGTTTAGCGCTAAGAATAGATACACACTCGTGACCCTACTGCTGGCTGTGGGCCTCCTGTTCCAGGTGGGATATCTGCTGAGAAATGCCAGTCGCGATTTGGGACGCATCACACGTTCCATTGGACAAACGGCTTTGTGGAGGGGCGCGAAGTTCAACCAGGGACAACGCTTCGCGAATTACGTGCAGTTCTTGCACCAGAACGTTCCAGAAAACGGGCGCGTTGTACTGCCCCCAGCCGGGGTTGGACCAAGAGCGTTGGGTTTCACCCCGTTTATGCAATTCTTCCTTGCCCCCCGCGAAGTGATCAACTGCAGTGACTTTGGCTGCCTCAATGACCTTTCCAGGGAGGACACTTACATCCTCGTGGTTGGGGAATTTCCGGGCGATGGATACTTTCCCCAAGATCAATTGGTGTTTGACGAATCGTGGGGTGTGATTCTATCTAATAACCACAACCATGTTGAGGGTAGTTCAATGACGGGTTTCCAAACAGTGGGAGAGATTTTATATGCCGCCCTGTGGCCCTTCCTGTGGCTTGCCCTGCTTACCGTTTCAGGGTCCCTGCTCGTGTCGTGTTTTATTCCGGCGCGGGATGTGGTTACAAAACTCGCTCTGGGCTACGGGTTGGGACTGGGTGTGAATACTCTCACGATTGGGATGACATCACTAGTCGGCGTCGGTCTGGACCAGAGTGTTATCCTGGGGGCGACTGTCCTTCTGTTTTTGGGGTCATTGGGAGCATTTGTGATCTGCAGACGCAGAAGAATTTCAGGCGGCAGTACGTCTCAATCAGGTGTTTTTATAACGCCGCAATTCGACATCTGGCAGGCTGCCTTATTGGGACTGGGTTTATTATCCGTTCTGCTTTCGGTTGGGAAAGGGTACCACGTAACAGATGGGATTCAATTGTGGGGAGTTAAAGGCTTCAGGATTGCCTACAGCGGTTCCCTGGCGACTGTCACCGAATGGGGCACCAACACAGCCCAATATCCGCTGAATGTACCCATAATGATCGCCAGTTTGCAGGTGATGTTTGACGAAACCCTGCCGGCTTCAAAGATGATATTCAGCGGCTTCTACACTACCTTGATGCTTGTCATCTATTCCACCCTTGTTCGAAGTAATCTAAGGCGCAGCACCGCCGGGCTGGCAACGCTGCTGCTGGCGACAGTACCGTTTGTGTTCCGGCACTCCACGATTGGATACGCCAATATGGTTTTGAGCTACTACGTGGTCTCGGCGGTGGTTTTACTGTCAAGGTCTTTGAGGTCGCCTGAGCTTGGTGAAAGCGATGGAACTTTTTTTCTCAGCGGTCTATTCTTTGCCGGCGCGGCCTGGACACGACCGGAAGGGCTGCTGATATCCTGGTTTGTGATTGTTCTGGTTTTGATTGCAGCTTTTCTCAAAAGGGATATTCAATTGTTGCTACGCCGTGTGATTCCGCTATTAATCCCATTAGGGGTTTACACTGTTTTTTGGCTCTTTTTGAAAGGGGTGGTTTACGACCAACAATTCGGGAGCGACCTTGTGACACCCGCGCTGGCACAAATTACGCGCGGCAATCTACATATCGCCGAAGCCCTGTTCATACTTCGCTCCACCTTTTCACACATTATGAGGATTAAAGTCTGGGGAGTGGTGGGAATTGAGATCATCATAGCGCTGATATTATCACTGGTTCCCCTCCTGTGGCGCAAATCACTCTGGGTAGTATTTGTGAGTGGGTTGGCATACATGCTGGCAATTCTTGGCTTTTATTTCTTGGCATCCTTTGACACCGTCCACGATATAAGCTGGTGGGTCAATACAGGTCTTATGCGGATGATGCTGCCCGCCTTTATCTTGCTGTGGCTTGGTGGTATTGGGCTCTTGGGCATATTCCTGAACGACAACTACCTTTCCACGAGCAAGCGCCGGGAATGAGCGTATGCTGCCTCAACCGGTTCCGAGTTTTGAACTTCAAGGTGTAAAATTGAGTTCTTACAGCCAGTTAACGACCCGCCAACGTATTTCCAACGCCCCAGGGTTATAATTCATGTAGAGAATGTACCAATAGGAGTGGAAATGGATTTAGAAAAATATACCCAAAAATCACAAGAAGCAATATTGAGCGCGAAGCAGTTGGCGCAAGATTACAATCACCAGTCAATCGAACCGGTCCATCTGCTGGCTGCTTTGGTGAGCCAGGAGGAGGGCGTTGTGCCGGCGCTGGTTACAAAAGTAGCTGGGAGCGTGGCTGCCCTGCGAGAGGAAGTAGAACAGGAGCTGGAAAAGCGCTCTAAGGTGTATGGTGGCACGGCAGAAGTCGGACTGGCGCGCCCGGCTGCCGAGGTGCTCTCGGCTGCCGAACGCTACGCTAAAGGTATGGGTGATGAATATGTATCCACCGAGCACATCCTGCTTGGATTGACCGACAATGTTGAAGGTGAACGTTTGAGCCAGTACGGTTTGACAAAAGACGCCATCCTTAATGCGTTGACGAGCATTCGGGGTACGCAGAGGGTTACTTCCCAAAAACCGGAGGACACCTACCAGGCGCTGGAGAAATATGGGCACGATCTGACTGCTATGGCTCGTCAGGGTAAGATGGACCCGGTGATCGGGCGTGACGAGGAAATACGGCGCGTGATTCAAATTCTATCGCGGCGCACGAAGAACAATCCGGCTCTGATCGGTGATCCAGGCGTCGGCAAGACTGCCATCGTTGAGGGACTGGCGCAGCGGATGATCGACGGCGATGTGCCGGAAAGTCTCAAGCGCAAACGTTTGGTGCAGCTCGATATGGGCGCGCTGGTAGCAGGAGCCAAATATCGCGGCGAGTTCGAGGAGCGCTTGAAGGCTGTGTTGAAGGAAATTACCGACGCGGCTGGTGCGATCATCATGTTCATCGACGAGATGCACACAGTGGTGGGAGCCGGGAAAGCTGAAGGCGCTATGGATGCCGGCAATATGCTCAAGCCCATGCTGGCGCGCGGTGAACTGCACATGATCGGAGCCACGACGTTGGATGAATACCGCAAGCATGTCGAGAAGGACCCGGCCTTAGAGCGCCGCTTCCAACCGGTGCTGGTAGAAGAACCGAGCATAGAAGAGACGATCAGCATTCTGCGCGGTTTAAAGGAACGTTATGAGGTACATCATGGGGTGCGTATCACCGATCCGGCAGTGATCGCCGCCGCGACACTATCCAATCGCTACATCTCAGACCGCCATATGCCCGACAAGGCGATCGACCTGATCGACGAGGCGGGGGCTCGCTTACGCACCGAGATTGACTCCAAGCCGCAGGAAGTGGACGAAGTGGACCGCCAAATTCTGCAGCTGGAAATCGAGCGCCAGGCTCTTCAAAAGGAGAAGGATAAAGCCTCCAAAGAGCGCCTGGAGAAATTAGAAAAAGAGCTGGCTGACCTGCGCGAAAATGCCAGCCAACTTAACGCTCGCTGGCAGACCGAAAAAGAAGCCATCAGCGCCTTGCAGAGCGTCAAGGAGCAGATTGAAGGGGCGCGCCTGGAAATGGAGCGCGCCGAGCGCAACAATGAATTGGAGGAAGCAGCCCGCTTGCGCTACGGGACGCTGCGTGAATTGGATGAACAACTCGGTAAAAGCGAAGAGCGCTTGAAAAACCTTCAGTCCGAGGGTGCTTTGCTGAAAGAAGAAGTGGACGCCGAGGAGATTGCCCAGGTGGTCGCCAGTTGGACGGGCATCCCGGTCGCGCGTCTGCTGGAAGGCGAGATGGAGAAATTGGTGCACACGGAAGAGCGCCTCCATGAGAGGGTGGTCGGTCAGGATGAGGCTTTAACCGCCGTTTCGAACGCCGTCCGCCGTGCCCGTGCTGGTCTGCAGGACCCCAACCGCCCGATCGGCTCGTTCATCTTCCTGGGACCGACCGGCGTCGGTAAGACTGAGCTGGCACGCGCCCTGGCTGATTTCCTGTTTGATGATGAGCATGCCATGGTGCGCATCGATATGAGCGAATATCAGGAAAAGCACACCGTGTCGCGCTTGGTCGGCGCTCCGCCCGGTTATGTTGGTTTTGAGGAGGGCGGTCAGTTGACTGAGGCTGTCCGGCGGCGTCCATACAGCGTGGTGTTGTTCGATGAGATTGAAAAAGCTCACCCTGAGGTCTTCAACGTCCTGCTGCAGCTGCTGGACGATGGTCGCCTGACCGATGGTCAAGGGCGAACGGTGGATTTCCGCAATACAGTGATCATCATGACCAGCAACCTAGGCAACCAGCTCTGGGAAGGCGGTCGCCAGGTGAGCCGCGATGAGATTACTGGCGTGCTGCAGGCACACTTCCGACCCGAGTTCCTCAACCGGATTGATGAGATAGTGATATTCCACCCCCTCACGCGCGAGGATCTGGCTGAAATCGTGGATATCCAACTGCTGCGAGTGTTTGATCTTCTAGCTGAGCGCGGTTACACCATGGAGGTCAGCGAAGCCGCGCGTGAATATCTGGTGGAGGTGGGCTATGATCCGGACTTCGGTGCCCGTCCGCTGAAGCGGGCCATCCAGCGCGAGCTGCAGGACCCCCTGGCGCTGCAAATCCTATCCGGCGAGTTCCATCAAGGAGATTTTATACAAGTTGACCGGGGAGAGGATGGGCTTACGTTCACGCCGGTGGTTAAGGCTGACGTCGTCGTAGAATAATAGCAGGTCGAGTTGCCAACTTGACGATAGGGCTGTCTTAATTTTATTCTAGCAGCCCTATTTCTTATGTAATCCGCCCTCAAGAATCTTCTGTCGATATTATATGTTTTCTGCTTAGGGGTGATTCTTCAAGATCCACGGCATGTAAACACTATGTTTGATGCTTAAAAGGTAAAGTCGCCCCCACCCATACAGGTTATCCTTGCCTGGTGCTCCCAGGTCCAAGGCCTCACTCTCGAGGTAGTTCTGCAACTGGTCCACTGTATAGGCTGGAAAAAACTGTTTAACTAGGGCAGATGCTCCGGCGACGTGGGGAGTGGCTGCTGAGGTACCGTTGAATACCGCAGTACCATAGCTCGCGGTAGAGACGTTCGCGTAAGCCACGATGTCTGGCTTTGTTGAACCTCCAGAGCAAACACCTGAAGTACCAAAGGTAGGTCCCTGGGAGCTGTAGATCTCCAAAGAATACGGTGAATTCACATCCACAGCTCCCACAGTAACAGCATCCGGCGAATCGGCTGGGAAACCAATGCTGCGCGATGTGGTCCAATAATTAAGGTGTCCTGTCTTTGGTGCGCGCAGCCGTAGACATACGTCGCGATTAGAGCTCACTCGCTCGACCACCCAGGCATAGCAGTTCCCACCCGCAGCCGTGTAGCCGATGTACTCCTCGGGCGTCTGGCCCGGCCCACCGTTCTGGGTATTGGTGGAGCTTGCCACTCTGAAAATAGTACTTCCCCCAGGCCAGCGATAGAGGTGTAAATTGTAGTCTTGATCCACAGCGCCCCAGTCGTCCCAATGCAAGCCAGCCCTGAGTGGGTAGCCGGGAGGGAAAACGTTGCAATTTCCTGGAGAGGACTCCATGAAGTTGTCCCATTCAGATGCGCCATCCCACGCATGGTAATCGTTGGTTCCAGAGTTGACGTAATTTCCAGCCCATGTTACTTCGGCTTCGTTGCCTGCAGCCGTGGCGTAAAAGATTCCGTTCGACCGTGCATCAGCCACAATGCTCGCCAGATATCCGGTACCATCGCCTGGTCCATCTATGGTCCAACCCAGGGACATGGAGATGATGTCCACACCATCAGATATGGTCTGGGAGACGGCCAGTCCAAGTTCAACATCCGTGGATATTTTGTGCAGGTCTATTGAGGCGCCGGGGGCCATGTCGTGGACGATCTCGGCACATGCGGTCCCATGCTCAGAACCGCCTATCCCGGTTCCAGTCCAGTCGTAGGTACCTACTGAGCCAGGGAGATCACTACCCAGCAGCGTGCTGTAATTTGTGAAGCCAATGTCAATGACAGCAACTCGCACACCTGTGCCGTTGTAACCCGCAGTGTGCCAGTCCGTGACGTTCGAGGCCGCTACTCCCTCGGTAGTCGCGCTCCCAAGCTCCGTCAGAACTTGTGTGATGGGCTGTGATGGCTCGCGGATAAG
>CBFDCK010000049.1:0-19688 GCA_965603285.1 uncultured bacterium | reverse complement strand
CCGACAATCCAAATGTATTTGAAATCCTTCATTGTAATTCCACTCTTAATTTAGTTATCTTGTAGGTTTATAAGTAGAAAAAATGTGCTCTTAATCATACAAGCACACTTGATTGGCGTTCCAGGGAATCCCTGAGTATCATACGCATTGAACTCAAAACCTCAATTATGCGTTGATCAGCCAGTCGATAAGTTACCATCTGACCATCCCGTTCAGCCATCACCAGCGAACATTGGCGTAAAATGGCTAAATGGCGAGAGACAGTCGGTTGAGGGATGTCTAGTGCAGCCGTCAGGGCTGAGACATTGCGCGGCTGCTCATCCAGAGCGTAAAGCATTTGGATGCGCTTTGGATCGCCAAGCGCTCGGCAAATATTGTCGTGTAATAATCGCAGTTCATCAATCGAGGGAAAAGACATTGGCTCTCCTTTACGTATATTCGGATATCCGAATATACGTAGTAATTATATTGCTGGAAGCAGTTTTTTTGTAGCGACAATTGTCACGGTTGGCTATTGATAAAAGTAACGTTTTGTGACAACTTTCACCAATCATACGCCCTCTCCATACGATGCTTGCAGGCAACTTGTATGCACCTGATATAATATTGCCTACTTGCTCATATCAATAAGGTGGAAATTTACCAAGGAGACCACGGAGCTTGCAGAGATTGGTTTTATATTTCTCAGTAGTTTTGGCGTTCTCTGCGGTAAAATAAGCCAGAGAAATTCTATAGAAGCAATTGTGCAAAGGTAGAAATAATATGTTTCTACTCGAAATTTATTTTACTCACAATCCATCGATGATACATTACTAGGAGGTGTACCTTGGACATGGAACTTGAAGCATATTTGAGACCACCCGAGTCGCCAATGGCGCCATACCCTGCCAAAGTGGTGACCTTGGCGACCGGTTCAAAGATGGTGGTGCGGCAAGTTGACCGCAGCGACGTACCAATACTGCTGGATGCCATCCGACCTACGCTAAAGATCGAGCGCGATTTTTACGACATAGTTGGCGTCCGCTTATATGCGGAACTTCTTGGCTGGTATCGCTACCGGGTGAAGGATGAATTCTGCCTGATCGGACAGATCAACGGCTTACTGGTAGGGATTGTGAACAGCCGTATGTATTCGCTTGAGTTAGGCATCAGCCTGCACACGCTTGCCATTGAGCGCGGTCTACGTATCGGGGCCCATTTATTTGCATCTAAAATGGAGCACCACATCGAGTACCTGGAGCAGGAAGAGGTCCTGATCACCGCAGAAAGCCCAATTGGCTTCCGGCGCTGGATGATTGAATATGCACTAGAAAAGCGAGATGGGCAGCACGAGCTGGGGGGCGCGACTCCATTTGCTTTGACTCGCAATCTGTACTTCCGCAACAAAGATCGCCTGGTAGCAGGCGAACGACCTGTGCCACATGAGCTGATGGAAGTTGCTGAAAGAGAGATCATCATAGCCAGCGAAGATGATATAACGGAGAAAATTATGGGCGCAAAGAGGAGGGAAATCCTATGAGACCCGTCGTAATATCAGGTGTTGGGATGATCCCGTTTGGACGGCGGGACGAGGACAGCTTAGTAGGCATGCTCTCTGCTGCGGGACTGCGAGCTATGGACGACGCTAAATTAGGCGATCGCTCCATTGACGCCGTTTATATCGGGAACATGGCTTCAGGATTGTTTAATCACCAGGTTTCAGTTGCCAGTGCGCTGGTTGACCGGCTCAACCTATTTCCAGCCGCCGCCGAGCGGATTGAAAACGGACCGGCATCAGGCGGCTCTGCAATCAAGAACGGTTTCCTCGCTGTAGCCTCAGGATACAATGACGTCGTGCTGGTCGTGGGTGGAGAGAAGATGCGCGAGGTGATCGGTCCTAAGGCGACTGATGTCGTCGCCTGCATGACACATCCTGAAGCAGAATATATATACGGAGTGACACTGCCGGCTATGGCGGGTATGTTCGCCCGCCTTTACATGGATAAATACGGCGTCACTCGCAAACACCTTGCACAAGTGGCGATTAAAAACCAGGAAAATGGGCTCCTCAATCCTTACGCCCATATCCAGATGAAGATCACCATGGAAGGAATCCTCACTCACCCGCAGGCACATATTAATAGTCCTGTTGTTGCAGATCCTATACACCTCTATGACTGCTGCCCGGTAAGCGATGGCGCAGCCGCCGTATTATTGACATCCGAGGAGATAGCCAAAGAGCTGGAAGCACCATTGGTCAGAATCGCCGGAGTGGGTCAGGCTACAGACACCCATACCCTCCAGGAACGCAGCGACCCTACCGATCTGAAAGCTGTAACGATCTCGTCACAAAAAGCCTTTGAAATGGCGGGCTTGGAACCCAAGGATATAGACGTCGCCGAATTACACGACGCTTTTACGATTTTAGAAATCGCGGAGAGCGAGCACGCCGGATTCTTCCCCAAAGGAGGCGGAGCCAAAGCACTGGAGAAAGGTGAAACCCGTATCGGAGGTAAACTGCCAATTAATCCCTCCGGTGGGTTAAAAGCGCGCGGCCATCCGGTTGGCGCAACTGGCGTCGCCCAGATGGTAGAACTGGTCTGGCAGCTAAGGGGTGAAGCCGGGGAACGTCAAGTGAAGGGCGCTAAAAACGGGTTTTCAATTAACTTTGGCGGGTTTGGAAACAACGTCCTAGCCTTTGTAGTCAGGAGGGAATCATGAAAACGATCACAGCTTATCAATGTGTAACCTGCCAGCATATCATGTATCCGCATCACTACAGCTGTTTAAACTGCAATGGGCGCGAGTTTGAAGAGATTCATCCATCCGGGAATGCAAAGTTGCTCACTTATACCATCATAAACGAGCTGCCGTGGGGTATAGACGAACGCGGGCGCGTGCTGGGCGTGGTTGAATTCGAGAACGGAGTAAAGGCTCTGGGATTAATCGAGGCAGATAAACCTAAGATAGGAATGAAACTATATCCGGGTTGGGGAGTAGTACGTGTTATTGGAGGTGTGGAAACATTCGGTCTCACCTTGTCCCCGAATAAGTGAGCGCGGTCGTAGGTCGTCATTCTGAGCGCAGCGAAGAATCACTAATTCTATCGCTAATATTGACCTTTACAGGATGGAAACATCCTCGCACTTGATCGATACGGTGTCCTCGTCGGATTAAAATACAGGAAGGGGAAATGATGGGATCCTGATTTAAAGTACCATCGGCGAGGACGCCGACTGTATCATTAGTGGTCAATCATTTCGACCCATTCTCTGCGAATTCTACTGGCAAAAATGCCTCAAGCCAGATTGGCCACGCTCAACACGTTCAACCTTTCCACATGGCTGGGATCATAAGCATCGCCAAATTTGGTTTGTGGCAAACCGGCTTTCTTCGTAATCAATTCCTCATACCTGTCATCGTCCACAAAAGCCACGCAGCGCCCAATGCTCGCTTCACCATCCACAAAACGCCAGGGGAAGAAACCGATGGTGACACGCTGATTTAGCAGCAAATCAATCTCACCACCGATGCATTCGGCGTGGATGATACCGTATGGGAACATCTCAATGTGCATCAATTGGTACTTTGAATCATCGTAGAATTCCGCCAGCGGTTTACCGAACTTATTCCGAAAGACTTTATCAGCATCCTTAGCCTGACGTGGCATCCAATCCCGGATAATGGTATTCATGGGATGATCGGCGCTGCCGCAGTCCACACCCAACCAGCGCAGTTTCTTGGCTTTGCACCATTCAGCGAACTCCCGGTCGGGTCCGGGATGTTTTACCATATAGCGGATTTCATCCGCGGTACCGTGATCCCATCCAAAATGGTGATAACCAGTGTGTATGATCAATATATCACCTTCCCGGACATCCACCCGCTCTTCGACCATTTGGCTGGTGTATACATCATAATCCCCAACAGCGTCACTCAGGTCGACGATCACTCCATCGTTGACCAGAAAATCCATGTCTAATTCGGCCATATCTTTGCCCGGGGTATAGAAATGAATCTCCCCATCCAGGTGCGTACCCAAATGGTTGGAATGGGTCAAAAGCTGCCCGTTTGCGCCGTTGGGTGCCAGGCGTTTAAAATACTTGACCTGCAGCGGTTCGTAAGTCGGCCAAGGTGGTGTACCAATTCCTAATGGGATGGTTAGATCGATGGTTTTCAAAGTAATGCCTCCGTGTTTTTTTTTAATTATTAAGAATTGAAATTAATCACTTCACAATTCCGGCATCCAACATAGCCAGATAGATTTTTTCGGCTGTGAACGGTGGTCCTTCCATTCGAATTCCAACGGCGTCATAAATTGCATTAGCGATCGCCGGTATGGTCGGAACCATCGAATGTTCCCCAATCCCGCGCGCACCCCAGGGACCGTCATCTTGAGGAACTTCAACAATGATGTTTTCAAAATCTAAGGGAACATCTGTGGAAGTTGCAATGCGGTAGTCAACAAAGCTTGGATTTTGCATCACACCATCCTTCAATTGCATGCTTTCGAACAACGCGGAACTCATTCCCTGAACGAATCCTCCTTCCATCTGCGCTTCAACCAATTCAGGGTTTATTGCTCTACCCACATCAAAAGCGGACACCCCACGTAAAATCTCAACTCTGCCAGTATCCAGATCAACTTCCAGTTCGACAGCCTGTGCTCCAGTAGTGTAGTGAACCACAGCCCGCTCACCTTGACCGGTTTCGGGATCCAATCCTGTGATATAAGAGGGCATAAATTTTCCACGCCCTCTTACCGGCCCTCCCAGCCAACCTTGATCATCAGGCTTTGGCAAACCGTATACAACAATATCTTTGATAGGAATCTCGCGCTCGCTCTTGTACGAAACCACAATACCATTGACTATATCCAAGTTCTGCGGATCTTCTTCCCAGGCTTCAGATACCAGATCAAGTATCTGCCCGCGTGCGTCTCTCGCTGCATTGACAACAGCGTTACCCATACTCCAAGTGAGCCGACTGGCTACAGTTTGCCATTCATATGGGCTGTACAGAGTATCTAATGGTGTCGCTATGCGCACCCATTCGTAAGGAACACCCAGCGCGGCCGCTGCCATCTGGGCAGCCACTGTAAATGTGCCCTGACCAATGTCCTGACCTCCAACCCCGACGGTCATAGTACCATCTTCGGCTAACTCCACCCAGGCGCTCGAACCCGCATTAGGCGGCATCGCAGGAGCCTTCCACATTAACGCCATACCTTTACCACGCTTCTTATTGGGCGCACTGGGTGGCGCTTTACTGCCCCAGTCAATAGCATCAGCCACCTTCTCGAGGCATTGCGGTAGACCTGTAGGATGCATTTTGCTCCCCGTCACCAGGACACTGCCTGTTTTCAAACAATTGATCCTGCGAAACTCAACCGGGTCCATATCGATATCACGAGCCAGTTCATCAATGCACTGCTCTAATCCGGCGTGCATTTCGGGCATTCCAAACCCGCGCATGGGACCACCTACGGGATGATTGGTGTACACGCAGTAACTATCGGTTTTTACATTGGGGACTTCATAGGGTCCACTGCTGCTGTAGCCGCTGGCTCGGGTGATGTTGACTCCATATTCTGTGTATGCTCCAGCGTCCCAGAAAAATTTGTTCTCCATAGCCAAGAGGCGACCATCCGCGTCGCAGCCCATCTTAAAATATGCCACCAATCCCTGACGTACAAAAGCGGTGTAAAACTCCTCTTCACGCGTCAACAGCAATTTCACAGGGCGTCCCTTGACTTGCGAAGCGATCACCACTGCCAGGGCTTCCATGCTGACACCCGCTTTGCTGCCGAAGCCTCCACCCACATACGGTGCAATTACCCGCATGTCGCTTTGAGATATGCCTAAGCACTTGGCGATCAAGTTTCGCTGCGCAAAGGGAGATTGTGAACTGCCCCACAGCGTCACTTCTCCAGTTTCATCTACTTTGGCTATAGCTACATGCGGTTCTATGGGCACGTGTTGTATGTGCGGGATGCGGTATTTGTGCTCAACTAATGCCTTGCAATCATCCCAGACACTTTCCACATCTCCTTTTCGGATCTTAAAATAGTTTGAGATATTTGTGCCGGGTTCCGGGGAGATGAAATTTGCAACTTCGTATTCCTCAAGGTCAGGGTGGAGTAATGGAGCTTCAGGTCTGACACCTGCCTCAGGATCCAACACCGGTTCCAGGATTTCATACTCGACTTCGATCAACTGGAGAGCTTTTTCGGCAATCTGCTCACTTTTAGCAGCAACACCCGCAACCGGGTCGCCTACATAGCGCACTTTATCGCGGCAGAAAATGTGCCTGTCCAAGAGATAGAGACCGATGTAGCCAGGATAATCCTCACCGGTCACAACCGCCTTCACACCTGGCAAAGCTTTTGCTTTACTGGTATCGATCGAAATGATACGGGCGTGTGGGTGTGGACTGCGTTTCACCCGCGCGTACAGTAGACCGGACCCAAATTGAATATCGTCGGCATAAAGCGCAGCACCTGTTACCTTTTCACGCGCATCCAGGCGGATCTTATTTTCTCCTATGGGACTGGGAATCCTCGTACTAGTTTCTTCCATCACCATATCCAATCTCCTCTCAAATTCTAGCAGCTTCCTGAACACCCTTGATAATCCGCACATAACCGGTACATCGACAAAGATTACCAACCAGCGCGGTCTGAATATCCTCTTCGCTTGGTTGTGGGTTGCGGTCTAACAGCGCCCGTGCGGATACCAAAATACCAGGTGTACAAAAACCGCACTGGACCCCACCAGCGTCAATGATCGCCTGCTGTACCACATCAAGCCGCTCATCGTGGGCAAGACCTTCAACGGTAACGATTTCGGCGCCATCACATTCGGCAGCTAATACCAGACAGCTGTTGACCGGCTCTCCGTTCATCATAACCGTGCAGGCGCCGCACTCACCTTCTGCGCAGCCGTTTTTTGTCCCGGTCAACGCCAGGTTCTCGCGCAGCATTTTCAATAAAGTCATATTAGACGTCACATCTACTTGTTCCAACTCCCCGTTGACGTTGAATGTAATCCTGTGAAAAGCCATAAAATGTTCTCCTAGACTATCTAAGGGTTAAATCCACTAACCTACACAAATGATCGTTAATAATATCAAATCCAGGTTGGATAAAACTGGACACTATTTTTCCACACAGATTAATGATGGTTCTTCAGGTCCTTCCAGATCTTCTTTAACGCATTAAAGGATAAATTCCTGGTCATCTCCTTTCGGTAGCGAGCGCTGGCACGCACATCATCGATAGGAGTACATGCATGCATAGCTGCTTCTGCAGCCATCAATAATCTATCTTCATCGATTTCATTCTCACTTAAAATCGCCTCGACTTGATCTACGACCAAGGGCAGCGGTGCTACAGAAGCCAAAGCGAGCCTGATGCGATAACCAGATGGAATTTTTTCATCAGAATAACCGAGGGTGGTCACCCCTACTATTGATAAGTCGCTGGCTTTATTACGCCCCAATTTTATATAAGTGCCTATGGTACCTTTTTGTGGGACCGGAAAATGGATCGATGTTACGATATCACCAGTTCTGAGCAGGGTCTCACCCGGTCCCTTGAAGAAAGTATTCAGCGGTTCCTGACGTATGCCGCCATCACTGTGGACGTGAAGCACACCGCCCAACAGCATACATGCTCCGATCATATCTCCAGCCGGTGAAGCGTTGCATATATTACCCACAATTGTAGCTCTTGTCCTAAGCTGGTAGCTGGCGACGCTGCTGGCAGCCTGCGATAATAAGGCAAAATTATCCTGGACTTCCTTGGATGCAATCACGCGGTTCATGTTCACGGCTGCACCGATTGATAGTCCTTTCTGTGGGTCGTAGGATAAGTCTTTCATCCCTTCAAGACCCTTTACGTCCACCAGGTATTTATCTCTCCAACCGCCGCTGCGCATTCGAACGAAAATGTCCGTGCCTCCCATTAATGGGCGCGCCTTGCCGGCGTGTGTGATCAAAAAATCGCTCGCTTCTTTAAGAGTCGTGGGCTTGATGTAATCAAACTCGGGTAGTCCTGGTTGTGCATCAATTGACATACGTCTATCCTTCTTTCTTTAATCTTCCAAATCAAGGTCTGCTAACACTTCTCTTCGGGAGTGGCTAATATTAAATGACGATATTAAATATGATACCCAATGCGTTTGCGGTCGCAATCGCAAGAAAGTTATCGGTGAAGATCCCTGTCATGATAAGGACAATCCCTTGAGATTTACCCCATAATTATAAGCATTTTGAGTTTAAAATCAACTGCCAACATCTAAGATGCCAACATCCAATGATAATGGGATAAGGGGGTAAAATGAGAATGAGATCACTTACTTTATGTCACTAATCCGGGTCCATTGGAAACTCTTCCATCTAGAAAGTCAAGCAAAGACCAAACCCTGATATGTATATAGTTAATACCTTAGGTTACATCGCTCACGAATCGATCTCTCAAAACCGAACTGGGTCAATTTTCGGTGTTATGTCCAGAGGGATTTATGTAAAAACAAGCAGTCGATGGTTGTCCTTCCTTTCCTGCGAACCTTGTCGCAGTCCAATAACAATAAACCTGAATGGCGACCCGATTTACCTCCATCAAATATCAAGCGGGATGCCAGTGCAAATTTCCGATGGGCAAATGATCCTCCCAGATGCCAGGCTGAAAATTTGTGTACAAAACAGCGACGTGTGGAATCCCCCACTGCCGCCATCTCCTCCACTCCCCAAAGCTGAATGCATCCAGAACCTGGTGTGTTTTGCTAGCAAGGCGCTAACTCAAAACCCATCAGTGGGGCTGAGCCGTTTATTGCCGCATTTCATTCCGTTACCAGAATTTCAAAAGAAGTTAGAGCTAAATTCTCTCCAAAAGGAAATTCTAGCAATCCAACCTGATTTATTGAATCGAGAGACTGCACATTTCGTCAGCAAACTATGCAATTGCCTGGGGGCTGGCGTAGGTTTGACCCCCTCCGGTGATGATTTCGTAACCGGTCTGCTGTTGGCATTAAATCGCTATAAGGATATCCATTGGGATTGGGGTGATCTTGACCTGATAAATCAATCAGTTGTGGAGACTGCCTATCAGAAGACAACCACACTTAGCGCTAACTTGATCGAGCTTGCTTCTTTTGGGGAAGGAGACGAACGGATCCTGAAAGCGATTGACTGGATTATTGGCGGGAACACTGATGAGTCTTCGATTGTTGATGATCTATTGGATTGGGGCAGCTCCTCAGGGGTGGATATGTTGGTAGGATTTGCAGCCGCGATAACAATCACCGCCGCCTCTTGATGAAATAATCCAGTGCGTAGATTATGCAGCCTGTCCTTCCAGTATGATTTTGACATCCTGCCGCATTGGAAGAGATGGCTGCGCACCAAGTCCGGTCGTCGCCAGTGCCCCAGCCGCGTTTCCCCAACGAATCGCTTCGGTCACGGATTTCCTCTCAGCCAGTGCGACCGCGAAACCTCCGACAAAGGCATCACCAGCTGCCGTTGTATCAACAGCGTTTACTTGGAAAGCCGGGAAAATATCGCTCTTCCCTTCCTGGGTTAACAACGAGCCATTTTCACCCAACGTAAGAATTACTGTTTTGACACCACTTGTAAGCAGGCTGGAAGCAGCGACCCTAATCTCAGATTGACTGCCAACCGGCAATCCAGTTAGCAATGCGGTTTCTGTCTTATTCGGAATGAGGATATCCACTAAATTCAGTAATTCGGAGGTTAATTTCCTTGCCGGGGCAGGATTGAGAATAACGGTGACATTTTTACGCTTAGCGAGGACGGCTGCCTGTAGGACTGTTTTCAGGGGAATACCCAATTGCAGCAGCAGCAGGTCAGCAGCAGATATTGCCTCTTGTGCGGCATCCACATCAAGAGAAGTGACACGCATGTTAGCGCCAGAAGCCACAACGATGCTGTTCTCTCCGCTGTCATCCACTTCGATCAACGCCACGCCGGTTGGAGATTCCGGATCTTGGATTATAAATTGGGTGTTAACGTTCGCCAATGTCAAATTTTCAAGCAAGGTAGCTGCGAATTCATCCTTACCAACCCGACCAACCATTGAAACCTGAGCGCCAAGTCTTGCCGCAGCTACTGCCTGGTTGGCACCTTTTCCACCCGGTGCAGTATGAAAACCGCTCCCAATTATTGTTTCACCGGGGCTAGGAATGCGGGGAGTACGGACTATCAAGTCCATATTTAAACTTCCAACAACCGTAATTTTAGGGAGCATCCCTTTACCTCTTACATCTTTTCATTATTATTGGAACGGTGCTGTCGATATTCGAACGACCAAGCGAGTTTCGAGCATCCTTTGACGTGGATATGTATCCGGATTTTTCATCCGTTCCAACAATATCTGGGTAGCCAACTCACCAATCTCGAATTTTACTTACATCACAATCATGATAAGCGAAATAGAATAAAAAGGTTTACAAACCATTATTCACAATTATACAGGATATCGATATCCAATAATTGCTGAGGTTTTCCATTGCATTGTTGATACTATGAAATCTCTTATTAATTCAAAATTTGCTAAGCAGGATCCAATTCTTCACATTAAATTGACAACGGCGAGTATAATCGTCTGAAACAACTCCAGAGAACTGAGGGACAGGATAATTATGAATTCACACCAAGAGTTAGAAGGCTTTTTCCAAAACAACCTTAGATCCTATATCGATATGCTCCACCGGATGGTTGATATCAACAGCTTCACAGCCAATCCAAATGGTGTAAACAAACTGGGGGATCTGACGGTAGAGTTCTTATCAAAACTCGGATTCAAACCCGAATTCGTTCAGTGTGAGAATCCAGATTTCGGCAAACATCTTATACTCACCCACTCTGAAGAGAACAATGGAGCAAAAAACGAAAAACCGGCGATCGCTTTGATCTCCCATCTCGATACAGTTTACCCACCAGAAGAGGAATTCGCCAATAATTTCTTCTGGCGGCTAGACGACGATCGCATTTATGGACCTGGTACGGTCGACATCAAGGGGGGGACAGTAATGATCTACATGCTTTTAGATGCCCTGCAGACCATCTACCCCCAAGAATACGAGCAATTCAATTGGATGGTATTTCTCAACGCGGCGGAGGAGACTCTCTCTGAAGATTTTGGCCGGTTATGCAAGGGTCGACTGCCAGAAAAAACGCAGGCTTGCCTGGTGTTTGAGGGCGGATCACTCGGCACAGAGGATAATCGATTGGTTGTTGCACGCAAGGGAAGAGCCGTTTTTCAAATCGAAGTTGAAGGCAGATCGGCGCACGCAGGCAACTATCACGCTCAGGGCGCCAACGCTATCGTACAGTTGGCTCACACAGTCCAGACAATCGCCTCATTTACAGATTATAAACGCCAGGTCACATTCAACGTCGGTACTATCGAGGGTGGCAGCGTGGTCAACCGAGTGCCGCATCACGCCCAAGCCAGCGTTGAAATGCGCGCCTTCGATCCACAAATATTTTCTGAAAGTGTTAACAAGATGATGGCACTAATCGGTACATCACAAGTATCCAGTGGAGATGGTTATCCCTGTAAGGTTTCCATTGAATTGAAAGACCAGACAGCCCCTTGGCCGCGAAACGAGATGACAAACTGGCTGCATAACCTGTGGACAGAAGCGGCAAGCTCTATCGGAATGGATGTTATGGCTGAAGAACGGGGCGGTTTAAGCGACGGCAACTGGCTCTGGGATTGTTTCCCAACTCTGGATGGATTGGGACCTTCTGGTGCTAACGCCCACTGCTCCGAACGCAGCCAGGATGGTGAAAAAGACCAAGAATATGTATTAATTTCCTCCTTCGTTCCAAAAGCCCACCTGAATACCTCGGCAGTCCTCGGGCTGATGAAAGAATCAAGTTATGTGATTGTGTCCAATAGCTAATCTTTGATATTTTCTTTGTTGAACTCTCACTGTCTATCAACTGACAAGAGGTTTTTAGGTATACCTAAATTATTATTTAGGCTATTGACACATTTAGATTTCTATTTTATAATTGTCCCCAACAAAAATAATTGATGGAGATACAAGTATGACTGATCCTCTAATTGCATTAGTGCTGGGACTCGTTTTCATGGGTCTGCTCACACTGCTGTTTTATCCGAATGGAGGCATTGTTGGATACATTCAGAGGATGAGACAACTCTCAGCTCGTGTCTTACAGGAAGATGCCCTCAAACACCTCCAAAAAGCTGAACGCCACGGTCTGCATCCAACTCTGGAAAGCCTGGCGGGCGCGCTTCAGATCAGCACTTCAAAAGCCGCCAGTTTATTGGAGGATATGCAGGAACAGGATTTGGTTTCTCTGCAAGGCGAGACCTTCCAACTAACAACAGAAGGAAGAAACTACGCACTTCAAATAATTCGCGCCCACCGCCTGTGGGAACGCTATCTGTCTGACGAAACCGGTTTCGACGAAGCGCAATGGCACAACATCGCTGAGCGTTATGAACACGAAATCTCACTGTCTGAAGCGGATGATCTGGCTGCCCAATTGGGCAACCCAACCTATGACCCCCACGGGGACCCAATCCCCACATCCGAAGGAGAGATGGTGCCTCACGGAGGTCAGCCATTGACATCAATGTCTTTAGACTCACCACTCCGCATTGTGCATATGGAAGACGAACCCGAAGCCGTGTATGCCCAACTAGTAGCGGAAGGTTTGCACACAGGGATGGCTGTCCGATTGATCGAAAAATCCTCCCAACGGGTGCGTTTCTGGGCAAATGGTGGGGAACACTTGCTTGCACCGATCGTAGCCGCCAGCATAACTGTGTCGCCAATACTCCAAGAAACCATCGAAAAAATACCCGTTGGTGAACCTCTCAATGTCCTTCAACCTGGTGAGAAAGGGAAGGTGGTCACCCTATCTCCCCGCTTCCGAGGACAGGATAGGAGGCGCATGATGGATCTCGGGATTTTACCGGGTACGATCATCGAAGCTGAATTGGAAAGTCCCGGAGGAGATCCCACTGCATACCGAATTCGCGGCGCACTTATCGCCCTGCGAACGGAACAAGCTGAACTTATTCGCATCAACCGTCTACAAGAGGCTCTTCAATGAAAGCAGAACACGACAAAATGCAATCAAACAACCCAGGTCGGCAAAGTCAGAAAAGGTCCAGCACAGTTTCGAAACAAAGCGGTACCTCTTCCCAGAGCAAAACTGCACCTCTCCAAGCTGAATGCCAAACCTGTCCGGTGCACAATGCTGCCAACCTGCTGAAGCTCGGAGTCGATATGCAGGACTGGGATTTCGTGATAGCCCTGGCAGGCAACCCAAATGTAGGCAAAAGCACGGTATTCAATGCGCTGACAGGTTTACACCAGCACACCGGAAACTGGCCCGGCAAAACCGTCGCACGCGCTGAAGGTGGTTTTGATTACGATGGATACCGATTTAAACTGGTCGACTTACCCGGTACATATTCCTTACTCGCCACAAGCCTTGACGAGGAGATTGCGCGCGATTTCATCCTGTTTGGGCAACCAGATGTCACAATTGTGATCGTGGATGCGACCCAGATGGAGCGCAATCTCAATCTCGCCCTGCAGGTGATGCAGATCACCAACCGTGTTGTGGTCTGCCTGAACTTGATGGATGAAGCCGAACGCCACGGATTATCAATTGATGAACGCCGCTTAGCCCGCGATCTGGGTGTTCCTGTAGTGCCCACCTCCGCACGTCACAATAAAGGATTGGACAACCTGGTCCAGGCGATCAGTGGAGTTGCGACAGGAGAGACACCGACAAATCCATATCGAATTCAAAACGAACCCCCAGAATTGAAACGCGCCATCGACCAACTGGTTGAAAAGCTCGAAAGCGCGTACCCAAATTTGCCAAACTCTCGCTGGGTAGCTTTACGCCTGTTAGATGGCGATGAGAGGATCAGCGAAGCAATTTATAAAGGCGAATTAGGCGATCTAACCCGCGGCGAACCAGAGGTAGTAAGTCAAGGTCTGGAAATCGAATTGGAGACCGTCAGATGACATCGAGCCAACAAGTCGCAGCCGAAGAAATCCTGTCATCAGCACAAGCGCTGCGCTGGCAGGTTGGTGGAGATTTCCACGAGCAAATCATGGAGACCACTTTTACGGAAGCAGCCCACATTGCCGATCGTGCAATAACGCGTCAAGGGGTGAAACCGCGCTTTGATCTTGACCGTGCAATTGACAGCATCGTCACCAGCCGGGTGTGGGGCTTTCCGGTAATGCTGCTGCTCTTCGCACTGGTTTTTTGGATCACGATAGTTGGAGCGAACTATCCCTCAGCCATGTTGGCTGAATTACTGATCGGAAAGATCTATCCCGCTTTGCATAATTTAGCCTATATCATGCGCCTTCCGTGGTGGCTGAGTGGTGTACTGATTGACGGTATTTACCTGGCATCAGCCTGGGTGGTCGCCGTGATGCTGCCGCCAATGATGATTTTCTTTCCCTTGTTCACCCTTCTCGAGGACTTCGGATACCTGCCCCGGGTTGCTTTTAACCTGGATAATGCCTTTAAGAAGAGCGGTGCTCACGGTAAACAGTCTTTAAGCATGATGATGGGCTTTGGCTGTAATGCGGCTGGAATCATCTCCACGCGCATCATCGACAGCCCACGCGAACGGTTTATCGCCATGATCACAAACAACTTCGCCCTTTGCAACGGGCGCTGGCCAACTCAGATCCTGATCGCCACACTCTTCATCGGCGCCCTGGTCCCCGCTCATTACGCCGGTTTGATCTCTGCATCTGCTGTATTAGGCATTGCACTTTTGGGTGTACTTCTTACTTTCGCAGTGTCTTGGGCGCTTTCGCGAACGGTGCTTAAAGGTGAAGTTTCCACGTTCAGCCTTGAACTACCACCATATCGCCCACCGCGAATTTTACAAACCATATACACTTCAATAATCGACCGCACAATTTTCGTGCTCTGGCGGGCTGTAATTTTTGCCGTTCCAGCCGGAGCAGCAATCTGGTTAGTTGCCAATATTACTATCAATGGAGTAAGCATTGCTGAATATATAATCAACTTCCTCGATCCAATAGGTATTTTGATCGGGCTGAATGGCGTTATTTTATTAGCCTATATTATCGCCATCCCCGCCAATGAAATTGTTATCCCGACCGTGTTGATGCTTACAATATTGGTTTTGGGTGTCGAAGGTACCGGAAGCGGCGCTGGCGTGATGTTCGAACCCGACCAGAACACCACACGCGCAATTCTAGTAGCTGGTGGCTGGACCCTTCTCACGGCGGTAAACATGATGCTCTTCAGTTTGATCCACAATCCATGCAGCACAACAATTTACACAATGTATCGAGAATCGGGAAGCAAGAAATGGACGATAGTAGCAGCTTTGCTTCCCCTGGCGATGGGCTTCGTGATCACTTTCTTCGTCGCCCAAATATGGAGATTGATCGCAGGTTTTGTTCAAATATGATGAACGAAAAGATCACCCATACGGTTGAAGACTATCTTAAAACCATCTACGATATCACCTCAACCCATGATCGTGCCAGCACAAACCAGATCGCTGAATCCTTGGGAGTAGCGCCGGCATCGGTGACCGGGATGCTTAAAAAGCTGGCTGAAATCGAGCCACCCATTGTGGATTACCAGCGCCACCGAGGTGTTGCCCTGACTCCCGGGGGTGAAAAAATTGCCCTGGAAGTCATTCGCCACCATCGACTTATAGAAATGTTCCTGCACCAGATGCTCGGATACGAATGGGACGAAGTACACGGAGAAGCAGACCAGCTTGAACATGTGATCTCTGAAGAATTCGAGGAGCGGATTGCAAAAGCATTGGGGGACCCTTCGCACGACCCGCACGGCGATCCGATACCAAGCAAGGATTTACAGATGCCACCGTCTTCATTCTTACCTCTTTGTGAAATGCGTCCCGGTCAGGAAGCCGTCGTCCTGCGTGTGCGGGATGAAAATCCTGAAATGTTAAGATATCTCAGCGAGTTAGGTATAATACCGAATACAGATTTAAAAATCGTTGAATATTCGCCGCTTGATGATAATTTAAGTTTGCAAATTTCTGGTGGTAAAAAACGGATTGTTCTTGGACCGCGCATCACAAGCGAGATATATGTGAAAGTGAATCCAACCTAAAGATGACAATAATAAATTATGTTGAAAAACGCACTGGACTCATTGTGCCATTTACGCCTGAACGGATCACGAACGCTATCTACCGCGCTGCAGTTGCAGTTGGCGGTCGTGACCGCTCCACTGCCGAGCAGCTCAGCCAGCAGGTAGTGGATATATTGAGAGATACCACACCACCAGACCACACTCCTACCATCGAGGAGATCCAGGACATCGTTGAAAAGGTGCTCATCGAGAACGGCCACGCCAAAGTCGCCAAAGCTTATATTCTCTATCGCGATGAGCGTGCACGGCACCGCAGAGAACGGGCAACCCGCGCCTCACGGTCATCAGAAAATATACCCTGGGCGAAAATCTGGCGTGTATTAGATTGGTCTGTGTCACACGGTGTCCAAACAATCTCAAACTACAACGAACGCCTGGCACGCGACGAGTTATCAGCCATTGTCACCGAAGCAGAAGACGCGTACCGCGTGGACGTTGAGAACGCAGTCGAAATGCTTCTCGAGTGCTGCAGCGATTTGAAGATGGTCATCATCACAGGTCCTTCTTCATCAGGAAAGACCACCACCACAATAAAAATATCCCAAAGACTGGCTCATGTAGGCGTCAAGCTTGTAACGTTGAATGCCGATAACTACTTCTTCGATTTGGACAAACACCCCAAAGATGAATTCGGCGATTATGATTTTGAAACACCACAAGCGTTAGACCTTCCCTTGTTCAATGAACATCTCAGCCGACTTATCGCCGGTGAAGAGGTCCTGACTCCACACTATGACTTCAAGAGCGGGCGGCGTCACAACGATCATACTCCCATGAAAGTAAAACCCGATGAGATCATCCTGATCGACAGCTTACATGGTCTTTATGGGGATATGACCGAGAGCATTCCAAACGAACAAAAGTTTAAAATCTATCTAGAACCTCTTCTTCAAATGAAAGATTCATCTGGGAGATTTATTCGCTGGACGGATATCCGCTTGATGCGCCGTATGCTGCGTGATGCCGCTCACCGGGCTTATGACCCCACCCAAACACTGCTGCACTGGCATTATGTGCGTACCAGCGAAATGCGCAACATCATCCCTTACATCAGCACCACCGATTACATCATTAACAGCGCCATGCCTTACGAACTTTCTATTTATCGCCCAAAATTGATCGATAGATTCGCTACCTGGGTCTCGGAATACCAGGATGACCCTCTGCGAGCAGACGCTTACACTCGGGCTGTGCGCGCCCTGAATGAGCTGCAGGAAATCACCCCCCTCGAAGATGATTCGTTCGTTCCAGAAGATTCCGTTATTCGAGAATTCATTGGGGGTGGTTGCTATGAGTACTGAATCAGAGCAAATTAGTTATCGAGAAGTGCAATATTTCCGCCAGCGCTGGATCCTACTGTTAGCCCTGGCCGCGGCAGGTATTGCTTGGTACAGTTTTATCCTTCAAATCGTATTGGGGCAGGAATTCGGCACCAATCCTTCCCCCGATTGGGTGATGTGGCTGATTTGGCTTATTGTCGGCATCGGTTTGCCGCTGCTCATTTACATGGCGAAATTGGTCATCGAAGTCAAACAAGATTATTTATTCATCCAATTCGTACCATTCACTAACAGAAAGATCGGGTTTAATGAAATCAAACATGTCAAAGCCCGGACATACAACCCTATAAGGGAATACGGCGGATGGGGGATTCGATGGGGATTTGGTAAAAAACGCGCTTACAACATCAGTGGGAATCAAGGGGTTGGTTTAACCCTGAATAATGGGGAGAATATATTGATCGGTTCCCAGAATCCAGATGAGCTAGCACGCATTATTACCCGCCGCGTTGAACACAGCCAGCGTGAAAATTTGGGATAAATTGTCTACCATGAAATCAAAATCAAAGAATTCATATATCGGTATCATCATTGCGATCTTCCTTATAACTGCAGTCATCCTTCAAGCCTGTAATACTCAAACAAGCGAAACACCTCAGCCTGCAGATAAAGCTTTGAGCTGGCTACTAGAGGAAGGAGATCCCCAAACCGGTGGGTATGAGAGCGATTCCAATTCCGTAGAAGCGCTGCTGGCAATCGGCGCAAATAATATTAGAGCAGCAGACTGGCGTAAGAACCCTGATTCCGCCTCCCTGCTCGATTATTGGATCGAAAACGGAGCTGCTTTCTCGCTAAACGGTGCTGCAGAGGCAGGAAAACTTGCGGCAGGGATGAGCGCATCTGAGGGATGCTGGCCTGAGTTTGCCAAACAACCATTGGAATTTTATGATCCAAGCACAGGGATATTTGATCCCGAACCGGGTTTCCAAGCCTGGGCGATATTAGGAACTCTGTCTTTGGAGCAGGATGTTCCCGAAGGTGCAGTTGAATACTTAAAGAGCCAGGTGCAGCCCGATGGCGGCTGGGAATGGAACGCCGGTTTCGGCAGCGATACAAATTCGACCGCCTTCGTAATTCAGACATTGGTCGCCACCGGTGAAACGTTGGATTCGCCCACAATCGAGAATGGGTTGAAATACTTGCAAGCGGCTCAAAACGACGATGGCGGCTTCACATACGCCCCGGGCTCATCATTTGGCACCGATAGCGATAGCAATTCAAGCGCCTATGCGATCCAGGCGATCCTGGCTGTTGGACAAGACCCGCAGAATGATACCTGGTCAAAAAACGGCAATGATCCGATTGAGTACCTGCTCGCTTTACAGCTTCCAGATGGCAGTCTGGAATGGCAACCCGGCAACGGGGCGAATTTCCTGGCGACAGCGCAGGCAATTCCGGCTTTTTTAAGCAAATCTTTTCCATATAAAACAGAAGCTTTAGCATCTTGTCCGGATTGAGGAATTCTTCACTCAGCTGCGGTCCGGACAGAATAACAGTTCAAAATTGTCATTGTGACTGACTACTAGCTGGTTAGTCTTTAATAAAATTGAAATTTTTTTCGAAAATCATCCTCCACCTCCTAATATCCTCTGGATTTCTTCTGAGCTGCCAGAGATCACCTGGTAGAGAATTAAACGAATTGAACTACGCAGGTCTGGTCGTGCAATTAGGAGATGGTTCCACAAGGACTTTCTGCATATATTTCGAAAATGACAGGATTTCTGGTTATGAATTGCTGCAGCGTTCTGGTTTGCCAATCATAGCTGAGCGCGATTCCACCAGTATTGCTATCTGCAAAATTGAAGATTATGGATGCCCAGAAGAAGATTGTTTCTGCGCTTCACCACCAGATTACTGGTCATACTGGCACCTTGAAGATGAGGATTGGATGTACTCTACCCTGGGATCGGTCGTTGATGACATTACCCACGGGGACGTCGACGGTTGGGCTTGGGGATCAGCTAACCCTCCACCATTGATCCCATTCAATGAGATTTGTCATGAGCAATAATTCCACTGGCACGGAGAAAAGGTCGATAAATATTGACAGGAACCCAGATTAATGATAAGTTAATTCCTGTCATCAATTGCATAGCCAGGCAGAGGTGCGCCAGCCGCCCGGATGCGCGGCGCGTAACGGGGAAAATCCGGTGACCCTTCTTATTATTA
>CBFDCK010000048.1:0-19959 GCA_965603285.1 uncultured bacterium | reverse complement strand
TGGGACCGGGATCGATCCGGTGATGCGGCTTCGAACGATTTTAACAAAGCGGGGTTCGCCACCAGGAGATTGGACGGTCAGTACAGCCTGCGACCCTTCAATACCGCGCAACAAATCGTATCTGATACCGGATTCATCAATGATCGCATGACCGTCGACCTCTAGGATGCTGTCATGAGACTGCAGTCCAGCTTCTTCTGCAGGACCTCCCGGAAAGGTGAGTATTATGGTGATGTAATCTCGTTCGGGGAGGGCGGTGCTTAAAATACCAATGCCAACGTAGTCATACCCGCTCTCTGTTTCGATGTCCATTGCTGCGACTTGCTCGGGATTGAAGAATTTAGAGTGTTCATCGCCCAGTTCGGAAATCATCTCATCCATTGCGACGTAGAATTCATCATCGTTCAAACCAGATTCGATCCTCTGGCGATATTCATTATCGATCGCATACCAATCTACCCCGTTAAAATCACTATAGAGGTAATTCTCGTTCACGGTGTTCCAGATTTCATCAAAAACCAGCAGGTGGTGAGGTGAAGGAGTTGGTCTTTTAGTAAGAGTCGCTGTGAGGGTGGGAGAAGGTGATGGTGGGGCTGTGAATGTGGAAGTAGGAGAGGGGAAGACTGGATAAGTGGGTGTAAGTGTTGCCGGGACGTTGGTCGATGTGTCAAAAGCGTAAAGAGAAGTTGTTGGCGAATTAGATTGTGTAGAAAGCGATTGCCAGATTTTTGAAGTTGACTGGCAGGTCAAAGTAGTGACTATTAATAAAAGAACTGCGAAACGGGCACGAAGGCTCATAGGTGTTTAAGCGGAGTGAAAAAGTAATCTAGTACCCTCCTGAAGAGTACAAACTTGGATCCGTGGGAGTTTGGCCGGAAGGATCCCAAACGTAAACGGGATCACCAATGTTTGCCCAATTAAAGATCCAATGCGCGTCACCGACAGTCATGTTTACGCATCCATGTGATTGTGAGAATCCCATTTTTGTGCGCCAATATGCGCCGTGAAGAGCCCGCGCCTGATCGAAGTACATTGTCCAGGGCACATCTTCTAGGTAATAGCCACCACCACCGTCGGATTCAAATGCACCCCGCATTGGTGTTTTCTCATGTTTTTCGTAGATTGGAAACAAACCTGGCTGCGTCCAAAAAGGTTCTGAACCACTTGCTATGACAGTTGCGAAAACTAATTGGCGTTGGTCATATACGGCTATAGTCTGTTGGTCTAAATTTATTGCAATCCAACGATCGCCGGTCACTCCTTCAGGCGGTGTTGTGTCAGGGGTCACGCGTGCCACTACTTTTTCGGGCAGCCACTCATCCGGACCAACCATGTACCAGTCCGAATCATCTACGGTTGCGACATTAAAAATCTGAACAGCTTCATATTCGGTTAGCAAGTGACCAGTGAGGTCATCAATCTGGTAACCTGGAGTGCGTTTTGTTTCTACGGGAGTTGCGTTGAGAAATGTTAGTATCCAGCCAAATGAATTGTTGGGGGTCCGGTTGAATGTTAATCCCTGGAATCTGGGAAGGACACCAATCCGGGACACGTCGGCTGCAGTCATCCATCCTCGACCTGTATAGTAAAACCGCCCGCCGTCAACCTCTTCTGACCGGTCGTAGGAGATATAAGCGAAACTGGCATTTATTCTTTCCGAAGCGAATTTCTTTTTCTTCTCCAGGGCGACTTCGACTGACGGGTAGATAGGAGCATTCTCGGTCTTAACTTCTCCATATTTTATATCCATTTGCGCCAGGGATAGGTCAGCTTGGCTTGCTGGCAGTGGGGTCAACGGGAATGTGATCCCGATTTTTGCCATCTGAGTGAGATACGCTGAAGGACCGGCAGGGGTACAATCACCAGGATCAGTAATATAAATTCCCGGCAGGCATAGCACGGCTGGATTGGCACCTGAATCACTGTTTGAGTTGGAGGCAGCATTAACGGGGATGATTTGTGAGGTCCAACTGAATAGAAATACCGTTGATAGTAGTAGGATTTTTGAAATTATGCGTTTCATTAAGGCACCATCGCAACAGTGTGGCTTTGTTATACTTGAGTATACTTAGGCTTGTCGTTCATGTGTCAAGTGTTTAAATGAATTGTGATTATAAAGGATTATCGTGAGTAGTTGATGAGAGAAGATAGCGGAGGTTCAAGCCACTTTATTGTCTGGATGCATGCCATACGTCCAAAGACGCTGCCAGCAGCTGCTGCTCCTGTGATCGTAGGAACGGCTCTTGCTTACCGGGATGGTGCTTTCCAATTCGGACCGGCTATCGCTGCATTGTGCGCGGCATTACTCCTTCAAATTGGTGCCAATCTTTCTAACGACGTCTTTGACTATCGTAAAGGAGCTGACACAAAGGAAAGACTGGGACCGGTGCGGGTGACACAGGCTGGTTTATTGACGCCAGAACAAGTTCTTAAGGGTATGTGGGTGTCTTTTGGAATCGCGGCATTGTGCGGGGTTTATCTGACTTTCGTTGCCGGCTGGATCATTGTTCTGATTGGCGTACTTTCAATAGCAGCAGCGGCGGCATACACAGGAGGTCCTTATCCGCTGGGCTATTATGGACTAGGAGACCTGTTTGTGTTTGTTTTCTTCGGCTTGGTAGCGGTCTGTGGTACGTATTATATCCAGGTGGGTGGAATTAATTCATCTGTATTATGGGCTTCAATTCCAATGGGATTGTTGATTACAGCAATACTGGTTGTGAATAATCTGAGAGATATCGACACAGATGAGGGGGCAGGGAAGAAAACCCTGGCGGTACGTCTGGGGGTTACAGGCACCCGGCTTGAATATTCGTTTTGTATATTCGGTGCATATGTTGTCCCTCTCTGTATGTGGATAGTCGGGATGGAATCAGATTGGATTTCTCTTGTTTTACTTTCCTCACCACTGGCATTATCATTAGTGCGAAAGATCTGGCACGAAAGAGGCCGTGATCTCAACCCTGCTCTAGCAATGACGGGTCAGCTAGCTTTGTTGTACAGCTTATTATTCTCGGCTGGGGTTATCCTCCCTTACTTAATGAGATAGAAAGGAGATTTATTAACGGTTAGGCTTGCTGCCATGGGCAAACCCGTCTTTCGATCCAGTCCACAGAAAAGTATAAGCCGAGTCCCATAAGGCTCAAAGCGACAATACCGGCGTACATTGCGGGATAGTTAAATAATGTACTCCCATTGTAATAAATATAATAACCTAATCCTTTTTGGGTAGCGAATAGTTCGGCAATGTACAATACTGCCACTGCAGTACCCACTGATTGCCGTAATGCAGTCAGAATCGCCGGGAGGCTGGCGGGTAGATAAACAAACCGGAAGAGAGCTCTACGACCTGCTCCCAAACTGCGGACACTCTGTATCAATTCAGGGTGAATACTGGCTGCTCGGTCGCGGACCAGCACCAGCACTTGGAAAAACAGGATTAGAAAAATAATGACAATTTTCGGAAAATCCCCAATTCCAAAAAATAGAAGCACAATCGGCACAAAAACTACTTTTGGGATTGGATAAAGCAAATACATCATCGGCGAGAATATATTGTTGAATCGCTTTGACTGACCCAATAACAGTCCAAGAGGAGCCGCCAGAGCAATTGCCAGGAATGTGCTGGCTAAGACACGCCACAGGCTAGCCAAGAAGTGCTGCGCCAGTTGACCGTTCTCCAAGTCAGTCACAAATATTTTACTGACTTCGATAGGCGAAGGTAGAATCGGGCGCTGCACCACCATTGCTGCAACCTGCCAAACAATTATCAGCACGAGGACAGCGAAAAACAGGTCGCGGCGCTTCATCTTTCCTCCATTTTATTCCGCAGATGACGTGTCAAGGCAATATACTCAGATGTATCACGGAAGCTGGGTCGAGCTGCTCCAAGATTGTCAAAAATCACTGTACTTGAGTTTGGCGGATGTCCCAGTAATAGGATTTTCTGCCCTAACACAGCGGCTTCTTCGATTGCGTGGGTGACCAAAACGAGTGTCAGGTTCTGTTCTTGCCAGAGTTCCATCGTCAGGTTCTGTAAACTCTCCCGTGTGGGTGCGTCCAGTGATGAGAAAGGTTCGTCCATTAATAACAAATCAGGCTGGAGGGCTAAAGTCCGGGCAATTGCAGTGCGCTGGCGTTGTCCGCCAGAAATTTTATGTGGGAACTGGTCTTGAACTGGACCCAGACCTAGGCGTTCCAGCCACGGATCAACATTCGTCGCTAATTGAAAATTATCTGGGGCATGTTTCCCGTCCGGTCCGTAAAAACTGCGTATTTGCAAACCCAATTCGGCGTTTTTGCGCACGGTTGCCCAGGGAAGCAGACCATAGTCTTGCAGAATTAATCCTGTGTGAGGTCTGGGGCGAATCAAAGGTCTTTCATCGATGAAGATCTTTCCTGACGTAGGAAAACGAAGACCGGCTAATAAATAAAGCAGGGTTGTCTTGCCGCACCCAGATGGTCCCAATACAGCCCAGGCTTCACCACGTCCGACTTTCCATGTGAAATCTTGAAATACAGTGGTTCCTTTTGGATAGGTATACGAAAGGTGCTCTAGAAGGATCACGGTAGGAATTCAGGATTCACTGATTCTTCATAAGAGACATCGACTTTGAGGATGCCCTTTTCCTTTGCCCATGAAAGCACGTCGTTCCAATGATATTCATCAGGTACACCCGCGGTGACAAAAGGCGGGATTTTAAAAGTATCTAAAAGCGGTGGGGGAACCAGCTTTAAATCGCTCAACAAGGTGTTCCATTTTTTAGGATCGGCGTTGATTTCGTCTGTCGCCTCTTCAATAGCTGCCAGAAAACCATATATTGCTTCTGGATGCTTATCGATGACTTCTTTTCGAAAGGAAATTGTAGAGAAGCTGTATTCTGGGAGGCTGGTGTCATCCAGGATGATCTTAGCGCCATTTAGCACAGCTAAGGAAGAGAGGGGTTCTGGCAGCATGGCAGCTTCTAACTCCCCATTTTCTAATAGCGCCATCCGGTCAGGAATTTTTGGGACTGCGATGGTATTTATTTCGTTTTGTGAGAACCCCTGCGCCTGGAGCAGACGATCAGTTAAATAATCGATCACCGTGCCTTGCGATATCCCAATTTCGACACCTTTCAAGTCATTTGCGGACTCGACATTGCTTCTGCCGGATGCAAGAATGCTGAACAGAGCATCCTCGGGAGTAGCAGTCCTCGCAAAGCGCACAATCTGGACCTGGGTCTGGTCTTTATTGTAGAGCATTGTTGAAGTGACTTCGTTGATCATGCCATCAGCTTGACCAGCGGAAACTAATTGGTCGCGTTCAGCCCCAGAAGCGACGGGAATGAATTCAACTTGCACTCCGTTTTGCTCGAACAGACCCTCCTGCTGGGCGACATACATCGGTAAGGTGTCTAATATGGGTAAGACAGCCATCTTGAGAGTAATGGGTTCAACTGTTGTCGTCGTGAGGCTGCTCTGTGAACATGCTCCAACAATAAAACTTAAAACGAATAAGCATGGAAGAAAGAAATGAAGGTGTTTACAAGGTCTACTCATGGTTACTTCTCCTGCAAGATTAATAATCAATCCAAATCGCTCGTTTCTATTTGAAACGCAGAGATTATAGCATGTTCTATTTGATCATCGAAATGGCTTACGCGAAATTACCCTCTTAAAAAATTAATCATGTAATTGATATTGGAGCTTGAGGAATAAGTTAAATTGTTGTCGCTATATCACAACCGCTCTAATCGGTTGATACATTACTTCTGACTTAAAAATTGCATGGCTTCGGCTGCTGTTATCTCACCCTTGATGACAGATTCCACTTGTATTTCAAATAGGCGTGGGAACTCAGGTTGTCTAAAAAAACCAAAACGATTACCATCGTTGACAACAGATTCAACGGTCCGCGAATATTCTTCTAACAACTCTGGAGGAGTATTGCTTTCATTGATGCGTGGGACAAGATGGTCAACTGCATGCAGTCCTGTTGAAGCAACATCCTCTCCCACTAAGGCATAAAAACTGCTCGATTCTGCAACTGACCGTCTGGCTGGTAACCCTTTGCCGCTTGTATTGCTGCTGAGAAACTTAATCCACTCCCAAGATTCATTTATATGTTTTGTGTGAGCTGTGAGGTAATATCCTTGCGCTCTGTAAAGAGTCGCTTCAAGTTGATCCTTAGGCAATGGTGCTAAACCCCATTCAAATTCCCACGGTGAAGCCAGGTGGTGAAAACCCTGTCCATCACGGTCAGCCAGGAATCCGATCCACATGGCGGCTTTTTCTTCTCGAAAGTAGCCATATGTATCTCCATAAAAAACGCGCTCAGGTTCTGGCATTACATTGTGAACCAGAGCTAGATCTGCGTACCATTGTATTGCCTCTGCGGAACGGGGATCATCGGTAGCCAAGATGTCGCTTCCATGCTGGTATATAAAAGAGATGTAATCACCCCACCTTGGATTTGATACCAGGCCATAATACCCCTTATCAGGACTGGCTTCTTCATCTGTAACTGTCAACTTATGCGCAGTTTCAAGTAAGTTATCCCATGTCCAACCTGCCTGTGGATATTCTACGCCATTCTCATCGAAGAGCTCTTTATTGAAAAAGATGACCTGCATATCAATCTCTGCAGGCAATGCCCACAGCGATCCGCGCCATGTAAACATATCGGAAGTCGGTGGGAAGAAGTCGTCTGAACTTATTTCGGAATTGTGTTTAACTAGGGATTCTACTGGAGTTATAAGAGGTTGATCACCATCAATAAGAGAAGGATCAGGCCACCATAAAAATGCATCGACCTCATTGCGTTCATTTCGAGCCCACTGACCAGTTGGATCTGGTCGCAGGTTGATGGTGATATTTGGGTGGATCTTTTCAAATGAATCGGCAATTTCCCTATAACGTTTCCGATCCGGTGATTCGGGGAAGGCGAAGGTAATCGTGATTGGTTCTGTCCTCGATTCGTTATTCACACAGCTTGTCAGTTCGAACGATAGAATCAGGATGGTTGATATGACTGCAAATACGACTCTTAGAACCATTATTTTATCGTTGCTTCGTTTTCAAGTTTGTTTACAATATCTGCCAGTTCACCCCATTCTTCTACGCTTAAGGTCTCTGCTCTGCGCATGGAATTTATACCTGATTGATACAAGATGGCCTCTGATTGGGCTGGTTTCCAGCGCATCCCTCCTGCCAGAGAGTTGCGCAAGGTTTTTCGTTTTTGACTGAACCCGGCTTTGACCAATCTGAAAAAAATCGGTAATAAACCAATGGGGATTTGTGGTTCTGGATAGCGATCTACACGCAGGATCGCGGATTCAACATTAGGCTGGGGGTAAAAAACTGCAGAAGGTAGATACGCCAAAATATCCGGTTGCCCGTAAACCTGCACACTGAGAGCTACCACGCTCATCTTTCCCGGCGAAGCGCATATGCGCTCCGCAACCTCACGTTGAATTGTAAGCACCAATCTTTTTGGGGGACGACTTGTTTCCAGCAAATTGCGAATGAGGGCTGATGTGATGTAATAAGGGATATTTGCGATGACCAAAAAACCCGAAACGTTCATCAATTGGTTTAGATTCAAGCGCAGAATGTCCCCCTGAATAATTTCGACGTTTGGAAAACCGGAGATTACTTCCTCGAGAGGGGGGATCAGTTTGGGATCTAACTCGACTGCCAGTACATTGCGTGCATGGATGGCCAACAGGCGGGTCAAACTACCAAGACCGGCTCCAATTTCTAATACTACATCCCTTTTCTCTACCTCTGCAGCTTCAATAACTTCCTCCAGAGCAAATTGGTCGATCAAGAAGTGCTGCCCCAAACGCTTATCTGGGCGAAGGTTATAACGTTGTAATATGGCGGGGATATTTAGGGGTGGTAATATCACGGGCAGGTTGGTTCCTCCGGTTGGGAAGGCCAGGTGCCGGCTTTAAAATGATGAATATAATCATTCAAAACCTCCATATCGGCTTGCGCGGCGAAAGTCTCATTTCTCATCTGGGGACTGTAAATATAATCATGCTTGAGGATCTCTTGAGGTAGTCCTGTGAATATCAGGTTTTCGCTTTTTACATTTGGCAGCAAGCAAGCCAACTGACTGAGTTGCTCCAAACTGAGGTCAGTTATCACAGAACCTTGAAATGAGGCTATGATCTGGGGGATTTTTGGAAGCACTGTAGGGCTGAGAAGTTTTTCCCTCAGAGCGCAGATAACCATATTTTGATTATCCACTCGCTGGTAATCGCTGTAGCGTTTACGGATGCGGGAAAATCGCACTGCATCATCGCCGTTGAAGTGCTGCTGCCCGGCATAAAAATAACCCATATCACGTGTACGTCTGTCTGTTGGAGTTCCGTCCACATCCGTGGGAAGGTATAAATCAATACCGCCGACAGCGTTAATAATTTTTTCAAATACCAGCATATTCAAAGCGCCGTAGTGATCAACCCGCAAGTCGAAATTTTTTTCAAGAGTGCGAGCAAAAAGACCTGGTCCTGCCCCAGGACCATCGTAAGTATTCATCCCGGGACTGCCGTAAAAGAATGCCTGGTTGATTTTTCCGTGTGTGACGCCATAATCTTCGATTTCAGGAATTTCAACCCATAGATCACGAGGAATTGAAAGCATCGTTAATTTTGGAGTAACAAAGTCAACCCTTGCTATTCGGACTACGTCGGCTAATCCATAAGTGTATGATTCATCTTTAGTATCAATTCCCAATCCCAGGATATACATGATGGGTGGACCGCCACACAATGGCTCACGAGAAGCGGTCGGTTGTGAAGTTGCGGATGGTTCGGTTGTTGGTGTAAATGATTTGGTGTCTTGGGGTGTAGGAGATTCAAGGGGTTTCGTTGCTTCCGAGGTCGGGGAGTGTGTCAAGCTAGCCACCGATAGATATGGATCCGTAGGTGTGTAAGTTGGCAACTCTAAACCTGGACCTAAAGGGGCTGTCCAGCGCTGTTTTGCTTTTGGGTATGCGACTAGTCCCCCCACGATAAGCAATAAAATTACGCCGCTCATCAGAAGTAATATTAGTCTATACTTTGAGGATTTTGTTGAATTATCCATATGAATCGAATCGCTAATAAGTGTCGTATTTCAGTCGCATTGAATAGGATGAAATGTCATTCGTAACAGAAGCTTGTTTTTAATGGAGCGAAGCGTAGTGAAGAACCTCATCTTTGTGGATTTCTATGAGATACATCAGGATCATGTTGACTGTGTAGTAGTTAATTCAAGATTAAATTTTTTCGATCCAAACCCTGAAGATTATATCACCGGCATATTGATCTGGAAGTATCTACTAATGTACCTACTAAGGTATAATTTTTTTAGGCAAACATAGATGTCAGGGAATCAGACTGGGTCTCCGAAAAGACCGGCACAAAAAACACATAATCTGCGCATCATGAAGAGAATCGGTTTGTGGTTATTGGCTGGTTTGCTGATGGTTTTTGGTTCCTTATTTTTAATAAGTGTTGCTGCAGCAAGACCGCTCTATGCGGGGTTTTTGGTTTTGCTGCTGGTATTTCATGCAATCCTCACTATAGCAATCGTACATAGTTTCTCCGATACAGCTATTAGTTATGTTTGGCGCTACCGTCTTGCGTTCTTAATAAGTGCCTGCCTTCCGATTATAAATTGGAGCGTAGTGGGATTCGTAAAAATTTTCAGTCAGGATCACAATATGTTTGGCACAATCACGCTTCTAAATATGGCAATTTCTTTGGTCTTAGCGATTATTGGAGCGTTTTTGGGCGGATTAATCGCCACAGCCATTGATGAAGGTCTTTGGGAGAACAATTCACCACCTCCAGAACAGATACAAAAGGAGGTAAGGGAGAAGCACCTTGAAGTAATCGGTGATCCTGGTCCTGAACCGATCTCTAAGCGTCTGTTCGATTATATCTTTGCACTATTCGGAATACTTCTTTCTATGCCCATTTGGAGCTTTATTACCTTTCTAGTGTGGTTTGAAGACCCTGGACCAATCTTGTTTATCAAAAATTCTGTTACCAAAGGGGGAAATAACTTTCATCAATTCAAATTTCGGACTATGGTGCCTGGTGCAGAAGTTGAGACCGGCCCTGTTCAAGCAAAGCGCGCAGATGCACGTGTTCTCCTATCAGGTCGATTTTTGAGGAAGACCGCGTTGGATGAATTACCTCAATTGATAAATATCCTGCGCTCCGAGATGAGTTTTGTGGGACCGCGTCCGCAGCGTACAGTTTTGGTTCGTGGTTATCTGGAAGTGCTGCCAGAGTATGCCGAGCGTCATCGTGTTTTACCAGGGTTAGCTGGATTGGCTCAAGTGGATGGTGATTATTACCTGACTCCCCGCCAAAAACTTCGTTTTGACCGTTTATATATCCGCTACGGGAGTCTGGGTTTTGATTTAAAACTTATAATGTTAGCTTTCCTGATCACATTCTGGTATCGCTGGCAAGATGATTGGAACGGTCGTTTACCCAGGTCTTTAATGCGATTTGGAACCAATAAGCCGAGAAATTTAACTTGATTTCTCGCCACAAAGGCGAAAATTACTGGATCTCTGGATTCATTCTTCTTTTCACTAACATCCAAGCAGTCCATAAGATTACACAAATAATCAGTGCACTGACCACCTGCCCTGCAAGTGTTCCATAAACACCCCATTTGAAGATTAACCAAACACCAGCCGTTAACATTACAGCGATGGCGATTAAATTGGCGATGAATATTGGTTGACCAATTCGAACGGCTTTGAGTGCTGTTTGGGCTGGGGAATATAGGTATAAGAGCAAGTAGAAAATCACCATCAGTACAATGCCGTTGCTGTATTGAAGATATGTTTCTCCATAGAACAACTCTAATAGGAATTCAGGAAATAGAAGGGCAATCGCCAGCATAACGAAAACGGGAATCCCGAGGATAAAATATGTGGTTCGTAAAATTTGAGAGAGAGCGGAGATTCCCTTCTGATCATATAATTTGGCAGCGCGCGGCGTGAGAAAAGTGTCTGTTGCCCTTAAAAGCACGTGGACTGGTGCAACAATGTTTTGAAGAGCCCGGTACGCACCGGCTGCTGCAAAGCTAATAATCCCGGCTGTCAGAACGGGATAAAATTCGACTGCAAACCAGTTTGCGGTCGAACTTCCAAGTATCCATTTGCCAAAACCCCAATTTCTTTTCCAGGTCATGCGCAGATCAATATTCTTGATACTCCAATAGCTGCGTGTTTGCCACATACCGGGAATAAAACTGATCAGAGATCCAATGGCAATTGCCGAAATTCCCGTTGCTCCTGTCAATCGGCTCTGGTTTACCAATACAACCATGATTCCCAAGCGGAATAGATTGCCAATCGAGGAGTTAAATACGGCATACGTAATCTTTCCGCGTGTGTACAGCGTTCGGCGGATAAATTCCGCTAGCTGCCACCAGAGGAAAACCGACCAAAGTGAAAAAATACCCGGACCAGCAGTATCATTGCCCAACAGAATGAGCCCCCACCCGAGAATCGCTACGCCAGCAGCGGAAGCCAAGGCAAGCATTAGCTGGATAAAACCGGTGTTGGAGGCATAGTTCCTGAAAGTGGAATGGTCCATTGCTGCTCCGTACGTATTGAGCGGCTGTATTATGATTCCTTCCTGAAAGGCTCTGAGAAGACGCAAAGACGTAAAACCGACGGCATAAACCCCCAGTTCAGTTGGGCTGGCGTTCCTTGCCAGGATGAGGGTTGCTAGGAAGTTCGAAACGCTGATGATCCCCTGATCTGCGGCCGCCAGGTATCCTTGTCTTGCGGCTTCTCCGGAGAACAGGGAGACCAGCCCGTTCACCGAATTCGTTAATTGCTGACGAAGATTGGTTTTATTCGAATTTGAAGTATCTTTCTTTGGAGTCGTCATGGAACCCGGTAGTCATTTACCGATAAGCAAGGATGATGAAATTACGATTCTATCAGCTAATACCTGTGTTTTATTGTAAGATGATGAAAAGGATATTGAAGTATAAAAAATGTCCGGGCAGGCAATCCGGCGGCACCCAGAATTACCCGCTTACCGCTGCTTCCTCTCGGATCTGACGGGGTTCGCAGGATTCCGCCGCGCCGGACCCACCCGGACACGGTCGGAAGCATACCGCAGGCGGGGACGATTGTCAATATTTTGTTATTGGAAGTCCTCCCATGATATTTCTTGCTGAAATATGTAACAGCAACGGATTGATCAATAAATGTAAGATGGAAAAGAGGTAATTGCAATAACCTATAATGCTTGACATATTTAATAATGGCGAGGAAAATGAATGTTGAGAATAATTGTGCATATTATAGGATGACTATGCAATGTGCACACCACCGGAGGTAACTCACACAATCAATTGCTATGCTAGATGATGGCTGATGCCACCCAGCGACCCGTTATAACAGGACCGGTCGAGGCGACAGCTCTTGATAATGCTTCAGTACAATGGATCGCGCTGGGCGAACTCGGTTCTATTACCGAGGCAAGCGCCTTGGTCCGTGATACGTTTGATTTAGTGATTTATTAGTCCTGCAACGTCAATGCCTGGGCTGCAGCATTTTCTAGATTCAGGCAATTGGGTAAAATCTGATGTTTATTAAGAAATCTGCGCGTTAAATGGATGAGTGAGAAATCACAACAAGGAGGCAACTTTCTAATGAGAGTCTTGCGAGCTAACGTCCAGACTGGCGAAATTAGATATGAGGGTGTTCCTGAAATTTGGAAACATTTCGGAGGGCGCGCGTTGGCAGCCCGAATTTTGTTAGACGAGGTACCTCCTGCGTGCGCTCCACTTGGACCCTACAACAAGCTGGTTTGGGCGCCCGGTTTACTTGTTGGTCATATGCTTTCCAGCTCTGATCGGATCTCGATCGGCGCAAAAAGTCCGCTTACCGGCGGCGTGAAGGAATCCAATGCGGGCGGTAGCACTGGTATGCGGATGGCTTGGCTGCGCCTCTTTGCTCTGATCATCGAGGGTGGACCACCTGCAGATGGAAGCTTGCGGCTGCTCGTTGTTGATAATAACGGAGCGCGATTCGAGGCGGCGGATGATCTCGTCGGCTTAGGGTTGATAGATACCAGCGAACGTCTGTTCGAGCGCTTTAATGACAAGATCAGCGTTTCAGCTATCGGACCGGTGGGTGAGCGCCTTTACAGATCGGCGGGCATCACGCATATGGATAACGACCAACACCTGACGCGAATTTCGGCGCGTGGTGGGTTAGGTGCTGTAATGGGGAGCAAGCACCTTAAAGCCATCGTATTTGACTTTCCAAGCGCAAACCGACCAGAAGTAGTCGACCCGGAACTCTTTAGTGATGCCTCGAAACGATACATCAAGGCGCTGCAAGAGCATCCCCAAACCAGTGCCGGATATCCCCTTTATGGAACTGCGGGTATGGTCAATCTGTGCAATACAATGGGCGGGATGCCAACCCGAAACTTTTCCAATGGTCGGTTTGAGGGTGCCGAAGCGATTAGCGGCGAGACTTTACACGAACTAAACAGATCACGTAATGGTGAAGTATCACATGCCTGCATGGCGGGTTGTATCATCAAATGCTCAAATATATATCACGGGTCGGATGGAGAGGTTATAGTCACGCCGCTGGAGTACGAGACTATCGGAATGATGGGCTCCAACCTCGGTATTGACGATCCGGATATCATTGCACGCTTGAACGCCGTGGCTAACGATCTTGGTATAGATACCATTGATACTGGTGCAGCATTAGGTGTGGCCGCTGAGGCAGACTTGATGACTTTTGGCGATGGTTTACGCGCCCTGGAATTTATGGAGGAAATCCGGGAAGGAACACCGTTGGGGCGCATTCTGGGGAACGGAGCGGCGTTAGCTGGGAAAATACTGGGTGTTAAGCGCATCCCAGCAGTCAAAGGACAAGCCATGTCCGCTTACGATCCGCGCGCAATCAAAGGAACTGGTGTCACTTACATAACCTCACCTCAGGGTGCCGACCACACATGCGGTTTGACAATCCGCGCTAAGGTCGATCACACCAATCAAGAGGGTCAAGTTGAACTCTCTCGGGATGCGCAGTATAAGATGGCAGGTTATGACTCGCTGGGTGTATGTATATTTGGCGGGTTCGGCATGGATGCAAGTATAGTCCGTGATCTGGTTAACGGGCGCTATGGATGGGATGTCGATAGTGACTATCTGACAGAATTAGGCAAGAAGTCAATCCTAATGGAGTGCGAATTTAACCGCTTGGCGGGTTTTACCAAAGCCGACGATCGTATGCCTGAGTGGATGATACATGAGAAGCTACCACCGCTCGATACAGTCTTTGACGTACCGGAAGAAGAGATAGATACGATCTTTGATTAAAATATTGTTTAACTAATGGAAAGCTTTTTTGGTGATCGATACATCAATGGATCATGTACAGACACATTATTTCACAAGGATCTACCCGCTGCTCAGTTATTTATTCCCCAATTTTTCAGCGGAGAGGGTGGGATTCGAACCCACGGAGCCTTGCGGCTCACGCGCTCTCCAGGCGCGCGCATTAGGCCAGACTATGCAACCTCTCCAATAATAAATATATTACTATATTTCTTGCGAGCAGAATTATACTATAGGGTTTTTAAAGCCGATAGCCGAAATAGTATCTTAGATTCCCCTGAATTGGAAAAACTACCTCTGAGCGCATATTTTCAATCCGTAAATCCCATAGAAGAGTGAGGTCTTTCGTAAACTAATAAGCTGTCATCCCAAGTACGTTTGAATCCAATTTCCTCCAATTGAAGCAACAAATTTGGTTGCAGTGGGGTAATCCAATCGATTTTGTGATAACCTTTAATTTGCGCATAAGTGAGTAAATCCAGGAGGTATGGAGCGAGTTTCTTTGGCGGGCATGCCACCAAGCTTAGATACAATCTGGATTCATCCTTATCTTCGAGCGATTCCCTGATTAACAACACACCCCTTTGATCGCGCCACCAAAATGCCATCCCTCTATTCACTGCATCTGTGAAGTAGTATACTTTTAATGGCGCCCACTTCCAATCTAAATCTATAAGTCCATACGAAAGTGGGATCATCGGACTCGATAAGGCGAAATTAAGGGCTTTGCTTATCTCTGAAGATGTAATAAGTTGAAAGTTTTGCTCCTTTAGGTTTGTATCCTCAGGTTCTGAAATTGTTATCTGAAAAATTGTGAACTCCCCAATTTTTTTGAAACCGGTCCGTTTGCAAAGATGGTGAATCGGATGCCTGAATGAGGCGGTTGCCAAACGGATTTTCCCACTTCCTCTATTGAGCCAGATGTCCAATAAGTAATCGTGAATCTGTGAGGCAATCCCTGCGCCTTCAAAGTCTGGATGGACGCGCAATCCCTCCAGCCACCAATCTTCGCTCGAAAGACGGGTAAGTTTACCCAGCCCAATAACACGATTATCACATTCTGCTACAGCAAGTTCACCAGTGGCATCGCATAGCCATTCCGTCCATACAGCTGGCACATAGTCCTCCCCATCCCAGATATTGCAGGTTAAGTCCATTACGTCGTGGGTATCTTCGATTGAAGCTGGACGACAAACCACATTCCATCTTTTATAGTTTGGCAACTCTGTCGAATCTGGCATTGGTTTCTTGCCTTATCCCGGGAACATTTCTTCGTATATCTCAGGCGCATACCGAGCCACCACATCTGAAGAAAGGCAATTTTCGCGGCAAATTTCAGCAAACAGGTCAGCACTGGGACGCTTCCGGCGCGCCTGGGTATGGAGATCCAATTCCCATAAACCGAATGGCTGTGTCCAGCCGCGCTCCCACTCGAAATTATCAACCAACGTCCAGTGAAAGTATCCTTTAACGGGGAAGTTGAAATTCACCGCTCGCCAGACCTGGTGCAAGTGTTGGATCAGGTACTTCCGCCGGAGCTGGTCATTGAGGTTTTCCACTCCATTTTCGGTGATGATAATCGGGATGCCAAATTGCGTCCCCCATTTTAGGGTAGTAAACATGAACTGGGACGCATTGGCAATAAATTTATTGTCACTTAATTCATCATCCGGTTTGTAGAATCTCCGGACGAAGAGACTGTTGGTTTTTAACAAATTGAATGCCACCATATCGCGAGTGTAGTAGTTGATTCCCAAAAAATCTTGAGTTCCCTTTGCTGCTTGAATTCGCTTGAACCAGGTCGGAAAGCGCAAAACCCCATCTGTAAATGCGCGCGGGAAAAAATTGTTGAACTGGCTCGAGAGCAAACCGGCTGCTGCTCTATCAAAAGGGGACCAGGACCTGAACGGAACAAATCCGCGGTAGTTGTGCGCAGCACCTACTCTGGCCGTTGGTTGTATGCTGTGAATAGCGTGATATGCGTCTGCGTGAGCGCGCACCAGATTCGTCATCACATTGATTGTAGAAAACAGATTCCTTTTCCCAGGTGGGAAAACCCCCAGCAAGTATCCATTTGTCGCAAAGACATTAGGTTCGTTGATCGTTATCCAGTAATTTGCGTATTCTTTCAGTCCATCGACCACTCTTTTTGTATAGTCTGTGAAGTATTCGCTTACAGATGGATTTTCCCAACCCCCAATGTCAGCCAGCCAGAGAGGATCGCTGAAGTGATGTAGTGTAACGATGGGCGTCATGCCGCGTTCACTAAGGCCGCGCATAATTTCACGGTATCGATCTAACACAGATTCATCCCAATGATCGGGAGAGGGTTGCACTCGGCTCCACTCGATGGACAGCCGGTGGGCATTGTGATCTGATTCAGCAGCCCGATCTAAATCTTCTCTCCAACGTCCACCCCACCAATCACATGCTGGACCAGAAGTGTGTCCGTTTAATATATTTCCCTCTTCTTGTTCCCACGCCCACCAGTTATTATTGGTGTTGTTGCCTTCCACTTGATGGGAAGATGTCCCGGTCCCCCACAGAAAACCGCGCGGAAAGTGAAATGTCGCTTCAGCCATTAAGGATTCCCTTTTGATAGGATATGATCATTTACCCAATTTTAGTCGTAGAAGTACTTCTTGACAATTGGTTCAGTATAACGTTTCCTGCTGGCAATCATCTTCATTAATATCGCTGTGGATTACGAGTTACATAGGCTTTAGCGAAGATTTTTATGGTATGCTTTGAGCCAATAATAATCGAATGTCTATCAAGCATACTGTTTATATCGCATTAGGAACTAACTTAGGGGACCGATCAGCAAATTTGGATTCTGCCCTGGCATCTCTGCCGCCAGCAGTAAATATCTTATCTTGTTCGCAGGTTTATGAAACCCCCCCATGGGGCTATCTTCGCCAATCTTCTTTCCTGAATCAAGTCGTGAAATGTGAGACACACATGACACCGGAAGAATTATTGGATTATCTGAAAGCTATCGAAAAACGGTTGGGGCGAAAACCAACCATTTTATTTGGGCCGCGTATTATTGATCTGGATATCCTGTTTTTTGACGATTTGGTTTTAGAAACTTCGTCCCTGACTATTCCTCACCCCCGTTTAGAAGAAAGGGCTTTTGTGCTTGTACCTTTTGCAGATTTGGACTCTGACATGAAACATCCTGTGTCGGGGATTTCAATCAGAGAATTGTTGGAAAGTGTGGACATCAGTGGAGTTGAGTTGCTACAAGCCGGATCATTAATAGATGATGACAGTGATTTGCGAGAACAACGGGAGGATGAAAAGACAATTCCAATTAAGTTCAATATCAGGTAAAATTTTTATATACTGATTAATTGATCGTCTGATTTGCGAATTAATTTGTGGTTTAGATAAAGTTGGTTTAAAATTGTATTAGATAATGGAGGCATGTCGATGTCTGAAGCAGAAGCAAAACCCTTGAAATGGTCAGCAGATCCAGAGGTTGGTTACACAGTCGAGCGCCGATCTGATGGGGGCATGAAGGTTGTTTTCTCCGATCTATCAAAAAGTACTTTAGATCATTGGAGAAGGTTTGCCCTTGAGCATTTGATCGATTCTGATCGCTTGACGCGCAACTTATACGATTTGCGCCAGATAGATTCTCTACCGGAAGTCGCGATCAATTATGCGGTGGAAGTTAATTATGATCCATCGGTGCGCAACATTCGCCTGGCAGTAGTCGTAGCTAATGAAGAGGTACTCACATCTGTCCGGGAGATCCCGGCATTAACCAGTCCAGGGGGAGTTGAAATGGAAGCGTTCACAGATATAGATGAAGCAGAGGCTTGGCTGCAGCGCCCATTGACAATGGTTGTGTGATAAGCACTCATATTTCCTTTCGTCAAACCGGTGTCTATGAGAATTTCCGGACGCTGAGTTCTATATATGTGCCAATATGAAGCTAAAGTCAACCGCGCTGAAACTTCAAAACAGAACACTTACGTGGGGTTTCCAAACTTACATCATGGGCGTCCTGAATGTAACTCCTGACAGCTTCTCTGGAGACGGGCTGTTAGCTGCTGAGAGTCCAACAGCGACTTTGGACCGGATTGACGTTACCAGTGTTATACATAAAACGCTCGAGATGGGGCGCAATTTCGTATCACTTGGAGCAGATATCCTGGACGTAGGAGGGGAAAGTACACGTCCTGGCTCTGAACCTGTGAGCGGGGAAGATGAACTGCGCTTTGTGATCCCAGTTATTAAAGCTTTAGCTGGGGGTTTGGACGTTTTGATTTCAGTCGATACATACAAGGCTCAAGTGGCAGATGCTGCATTACAAGCCGGGGCGCACATCGTTAACGATGTGTGGGGGCTGCACGCCGACCCAGATATGGGTAATGTGATTGCCAGACATGATGCGGCGGTGATATTGATGCATAATCGCAGTTCCTGGGCGCATGCACAAGTTAAAGAACGCCTGGGCGGTCGCTACATCGGGATGGAATATGACAGCTTGTTAGAAGATATAAAACGAGAATTGATGGAAAGTGTGTCTGTAGCCCAAGCCGCCGGTATCTCAGATAAACACATCATTATTGATCCTGGAATAGGATTTGGTAAAACAGTCGCACAGAACTTGGAACTTGTCGACCGATTGGATGAGATTCGCGCTCTGGGTTATCCAGTCTTATTTGGTCCTTCTCGTAAGTCGTTCATCGGTTACACCCTTGATCTGCCTCCCAGCCAGCGTCTGGGAGGGACTGCTGCAGCAATCACGATCGGTATAGACCGTGGAGCAGATATTGTGCGCGTGCATGACGTCGAATTCATGAAACGTGTGTCACTCATGACCGATGCCATAGTAAGGCGTCCTGATACGGTTTGATCACATTTTTATTCTTCTGAGGAGCAGTGCATGCAAGACGATTATTTTCAATCGCAAGGCGTAATCAAGACCTCCCACGAAAACTACACCATCTTCAGGCTCGCCAGGTTGGAACAGCAGGGTCTGACTGAACTATACCGCTTGCCTTTCTCCATAAGGATTTTGTTGGAATCTCTCTTACGCCAATGTGATGGGAATAAGACAACTATTCAAGATGTGGTAAACATGGCAGCATGGCAGCCGCATGACGATGAACGTCCTGTCCTACCATTTCGTCCGGGCCGGGTATTGATGCAGGATTTCACGGGTGTTCCCGCAATTGTAGATTTGGCTGCCATGCGATCGGCAGTAAGCCGCCTCGGTGGTGATCCAGAAAAGATAACCCCCGTTATTCCAGTAGATTTAGTCGTCGATCACTCAGTCCAGGTGGATTTCTTTGCCACATCCGATGCTTTGATACGTAATGCGGAATTGGAATTTCGCCGCAACCAGGAGCGCTATGAATTCCTACGTTGGGGGCAAAAGGCATTTGACAATTTTCGTGTGGTGCCTCCATCTACAGGTATCGTACACCAGGTCAACCTGGAATATTTAGCGTCAGTTGTGCAGGCTAATAAAGAAAATAACACGCTCCTGGCTTTTCCAGACACACTTGTGGGTACGGATTCTCACACCACAATGATCAATGGTCTTGGTGTCCTGGGTTGGGGTGT
>CBFDCK010000047.1:0-20030 GCA_965603285.1 uncultured bacterium | reverse complement strand
CTCCCTGACTGTAACCTGGCTGTCTGCCATCAACGATTACGATGGTCAATTTTTTGCCGTTTTTATCTAATCCAACCGCCGTGCGCGGTTGGGGTTGGTTGTGTTCATCTGGAAGGTTGGTTTTTAAATCTGGGGAAATTTTTCCTTTTTCAACCAGCATTATGTTTCCAGAAATAGCGTTAAATATTTTTCCCACCGCAGTATTAAAGTGGGCTTGATTTGTTGGGGAGAGGTAAAGCACCGGCTCACTATCGGTACTCTGAGAGTAGATTTTTCCCTTTGAAGCAGCAAATCCGATAGGTGCAACTGGGTCTCCTGGATGGGGGTAATAGTCATGCAGTCCGTTTGAATGCCAGGGAGTAAAGCCGTCCCCGTTGATCGCTAACTGCATGTTGAATTCTTCCAGAAATTGGGAGGTAGTGCGCGCATTCAGGGGGTATTCCACCCTCGGTTTGCCGGGTGTAACTAAAGTCTTGATATCTGATTTCTTCAGGTCTACAACTACAACATGGACGACCATCATACGAGGTGATAGTCGAACCTGCTGGAGGTAGGTAACCCCTTTGAAAAGTTCTTGGTTTGATTCAGCTGTAGCAAAGTGTGCGCTCGTCCAGGAGAGGACGCCACAAGTAGATAATGCTAACACCAGTAAACTAAAAAAGCTGATTAAAACGATCAGCTTGCGAGTAGAAAAACCCATAATTTTGCTCGAATATTATTCTTCTTCGGGGATCTCCCACAATCGCACTGTACTATCACTTGAGCCTGATGCGATCAGCGCCCCCTTTGGAGAAAATGCCACACTGTTTACACTACCGGTATGTCCACCCAGGATGAACAAAGGAATTATGGTGGCTCCTTGATCTTCTAGTGACCAGAGCCGTATCGTACTGTCTAATGAACCGGAAGCCATCCAGTGATCATCCAGGGAAAAAGTCAAGCTGGATACCGCATCCCCATGACCCTGAACGACACCCATTAAATCACCATTAACCACGTCCAAAATTCGTATAGCGCCGTCTGCATAACCAACGGCGAGTGATCTTCCGTCTGGCGAGAAAGCAATACTGGTGGCTGCTTCGTCTGTATCCTTAAGAAAGTGAAGCCATGACCCGGCAAGGGTACGAAGACGTACGTTGCCGTCAGCTTCAGCCCAGGCTATTGATTCATTATCTGGTGAAAATTTTACGTCGTTAATCGCTGCCATACCCTCGTCGATTGTCTGGACCAGCTTTCCGTCCACTGTACGCCAAATCCGGACAGTATAGTCTTCTGCACACGAGACGATAAGCTTGCCATCATTAGACATGTCCAAACTGGTGACCCATCCTGCGTGCCCATTAAGATATCCAGTCAGCTTGCCGTTAGAAACGCGCCATAATCGCCCCAGCCCGTCTGTAGATCCTGTCGCCAGAATTGCCCCATCAGGGGTGAACTGCAGTGTTAATACTGGAAATGGATGACCGCGCATAGTTCTCAGCAGGACTGCTTCATCCACCCTCCACAGACGTAGCGTATTATCGACCGAACCTGAAGCAACCAGGTTTCCATCCGGTGAAAAAGATACGCTCAATACCGCTCCAGTATGTCCCTCTAGAGTATGCAGTGGCTTAATGATATCTGCAGTCGGAGTAGGCGTTTGAAAACAATGTGGTGGAGGAGATGGGATTTCGAATTCACGGGTGATTTGATTATTCCTTTCATCTCTCTCTGAAATCTGTTTAGCGGCATCAACTTTGATGGTTGCTGTATTATCACCTGGAAACCAGACGATTGTTTCAGCACCTATTGCTAAGCCGTCCTCAATCAGTCGCCAGGTATCATGCATCTCTACAATGAAAGGTCCCGCGTCCGCTTCTCCCTGGTTTTTCACCTGTATTCGTATCAATTTCCCATCTTTGTCAGTTGCACATGGATTTTTTGAATCAATCTCGATAGTCACATCTTCTATGACGAGATCAGGAAGTGAAGCCATAGTAAAGGTTGGAGCGTGGGTTTCTGTGGGTGTGGAGGATGGCTGTTTTGAACCTGGGAGCAAGGAACATCCCGAAATTCCCAGTTGGAGCATTGGAAACAGGACAAATAATATTTTGAGCGCTATACGTAATTTCTTGGCTGCGATTGCCATCTATAGTATTTTACTTCCAGCAATTAAAGTGGAAGATTTAAATTCCTGTCCAATTCACCCCCAACAAAAGGCAGTATGAAGTTTATACACTCATTCGAGGTTCACCCGAAAGTTTTTGGGATTCACCAGACCGCATTGTATTGAATGCCGCAATGGAGACTTCTAGCATTTGAAGTGTCGGTTCCCGGGTTGTCAAATGTTGCAGCGCCAAGTTAGGTTTGATCATTGTACGGACAACTTTCGAGTCTAGATGATTGGCAGTCCAGCGGATGTACTCGTACGCAATACCAGCCAAGACCGGTATCAGCAGGATGCGGCTGGCTAACCGCCAGTACATTGGTAGTGGTCCTAACAAGCTGAATACAAGTACCGATAATAGGACCAGTGAGAGCAAAAATGCTGTCCCGCAGCGGGGGTGTTCTAAGGAGAAATGGGTTACGGTTTCCGGCGTAAGATCAGCTCCAGCTTCAAAGGCGTTGATGGTTTTGTGTTCAGATCCATGGTATGCAAAGACACGCTTTATCTCGGATGATTTTCCGATAATCCAAATATACCCAACCAATAGCGCCAGCCTGACCAAGCCTTCTAACAGATTGCTCCACCAGGCGCTTATTCCAAGTACGCGTTCGCTGAGTTGCCCAACTATTGCTGGTAACAAGAAAAACAAGCCGATTCCGAATGTCAACGAAATTGCCAATGCTAAGTACAATGCCGGACCTTCTAGTTTTTCATCTTCACCTGTTTGGATGTTAGCTGAAATCGTCAATGCCCTGATTCCCAAACCAAGAGCATCCCACAGTGCCACCAGACCGCGTAAAAAAGGGATTTTGATGATCTTGCTCTTGTATATACCGCTCAAAGGTTCGCTGTGGATGACGATTTCCTCATTTGGGGCGCGCATGGCTATTGCGACGGTTTGAGAGCCGCGCATCATCACCCCTTCAATTACTGCTTGTCCGCCGTACATTGGAAGTTGTTCACTCATTTCGATTTGATTTTAAGAGTATGTATGCGGCTCGTCAACCCTATTTTCATGATTAAAGGTGCTTATTAAGATTTGTTAATCGAATATCCTTTCCAAGGGCATGATCGAAGCACTTTTCTGCGAAGGTAAAGAGTAAATCACAGGCATTACAGTGAATCTCTGTCCTTTGCAGTCGATTATTCGCCGAGAATATCTAGATAGCGGATAAAGGTGTCAATGCCATTGAAAAAGGTTGGCAGGTGAATTTTCTCATTGGGAGCGTGCAGGTTATCATCCTGCAGCCCGAAACCCGTGAGCACCGATTCGATGCCCAGGATTTTTTGCATTTGGGCTACGACGGGAACAGAGCCGCCTTCGCGTTTATAGACAGGTTTTTTGCCCCAGGTTGCTTCCATAGCCTGGCTCAGTGCTACAACACCGGGCATATTGCAATCAGTAATAGCCGCGTCGCCTTGATTCAAATCTTCCAGCTCCCAGCGAATCGTGGGAGGTGCGTTTTCCTCCAGGTAGCGCTTAAATTGCAGGTAAACCTCATCAGGATTTTGGTCTGGCACCAGGCGCATAGAAATCTTTGCCATAGCCTTGGCTGGCAGCACGGTTTTTGATCCTTCTCCTGTGAAGCCGGAAAGCAAACCGTTGATTTCCAACGTCGGTCGCGCGCCCACACGTTCATAGGCGGTATATCCAGTTTCACCAAATAATTCAGGCGCTCCGGTTTGTTCCAGGTAAAAAGATTCATCTAAAGGCAATCGCGCCAGTTCTGCGCGTTCTTCATCATCGAGTGAGCGAACCGAATCGTAATAATCGGGTAAGGTCACTCGTCCATTTTTATCATGCATCCCGGCGATCAATTCACACAGCACCTGGGCAGGATTGTGCACCGCGCCGCCAAAAATCCCGGAGTGCAGATCGTGTTCGGGTCCTGTAACACGCAATTCAAAATAAGCCAAGCCGCGCAATCCATAGGTAATTGTCGGCGTGTAGGCGTCGATCATACCTGTATCAGGATTTATAGCGAAATCGCTGGACAGCATGTCTTTGTTTTCAGCGAGAAATTTCTCCAGGCTGGGTGATCCGATTTCTTCTTCCCCTTCAATGATGAACTTTACATTTATCGGTAAGTCTCCAGTATGCGCATAGGCTTCTACAGCTTTAAAGCTGGCAACAACCTGCCCTTTCATGTCGGAAGCTCCTCGACCATAGAGATTTTCGCCTTGTTGAGTTGGCTCAAATGGGGGTGTTCCCCACAATTCCAAAGGTTCAGCTGGCTGTACATCGTAATGACCGTATATCAAGACGGTGGGTTTGTCTGATCTGGCTTTCAGCGATTCTCCATAAACGACAGGATGTCGTGCTGTGGGGAGAATCTTTACATTCTCGAATCCCAGGCTGTGCATTTGATTTGCCACCCATTGGGCTGCCCGCTGCATCTCCGTCTTTTTTTCGGGGTCAGTGGAAACCGAAGGGATGCTCACGAATTCAATCAGTTCATCCAGAATTTGGTCCTGGTGTTCTTGGGCGTAACTCAATGCTGCCGTAAGTTGATTTGTCATTTTCTTCTCCTAACAATTGGTATGTATATTTTGTTGAGGTTTATAAAAAAATTTCGAGGACAAGTAAGTATTCCCATATTTTATATTGTGCAAAGGTTTTTTACCAACGTTTGATTATAAACGTTTTTTGTTGATTTTCCTAAACAAAATAAAGACCGCACGGATTTTGTGGATTTTTGAAAAAACTCGTACGGTAGCGAATTTCATGTTAAAATATTAAAACTGGATCGGTGGTCGCCGCAGGTTAGATTTGTGGCGGCGTCGGGAAATGTCCTCCAAATTGGATCACCCGTCGAAAAGTGCCTCCGTTCAAAACCTATTCGAAAGGTAAGCGCCGATCCGTGGCTCTCTGGACAGAATACTATCTGGCACAAACAGTAACAGATGCCCTGCAGACGCTTGCTGAAGCGCCTGGCAGCGCCCGTGTAATCGCTGGCGGTACGGACTTGATGTTGGATTTGCAGCAAGGTCGCCATCCCCCGGTCGATACCCTGGTTGATGTTACAAATATCCCCGAATTGACTTCCTTGGAACTGCGCCAAGGTTCATTGTTTATCGGTGCAGGGGTACCGTTGAACAAGATAATCGAAACTCCGATTGTAAATGAACATGCCCAGGCTTTAATCGAGGCTTGCCGCTTAATAGGTGGACCTCAGGTGCGCAATACTGCTACTCTTGGCGGCAACGTAGCCCATGCACTTCCAGCCGGAGACGGCACGATATCCCTGCTGTCGCTTGGAGCGATGGCTGAAGTCGCCAGGGCGCGAGAACGTAAGTTCCTTCAATTAACTGATCTGTTCCTCGGTCCCGGACAATCAGCTTTAGAACCGCGCGCAGAAATCTTAGTCGGGTTCATTATCCCCTTAAAATCACCTGGCGAGGCTTCTGTATTTCAGCGCGTGATGCGCCCTCAAGGAGTGGCTATTGCAATTCTGAATATGGCGGTGTGGATCAAACGCGCAGACGACCGCATTTTGGACAGCCGGATAGCGGTTGGACCTTCGGGATCTACCCCGAAACGTGCCAGCAATACTGAGGCGTTCCTGAAGGGGAAACACCTTGATGAGAAAATACTTTCCCAAGCAAAAGAGACCCTGTTATCTGAATCACATTTTCGCACCAGCCCGCACAGGGCGACCTCGGAATACCGGCGCCATATTTCTGGTGTTCTGTTAGAAGAAACGCTGTCGATTGCCTGGATGCGTGCCGAAGATCAAGCCGATTCTTGAATCATCGATCGTGAATATACATTCCGGCAACTCTTTTTGATAAATTGGATATGGTATTGAATATTGATATGGGACTGAATATTTTATGGAAATAAATATTAACGGTAAGCAAATCGATATTGAATCAAAACCGGGTGAGATGCTCGCAGATCTGCTGCGAGAACGTATGCGTTTAACCGGCACAAAGATCGGCTGCAGCGAAGATGAGTGCGGCGCTTGCACCGTTCTATTGGACGGAGAGCCTGTCCTGTCCTGCACCTATCCCGCAGTAAAGGCGGCTGGCAAGAAGGTGCTTACGATTGAGGGTATAACCCGGCTATCGACGTATATTGATAAAGAGAGCCTGGGTCAAGACGGATTGCATCCTCTTCAAGAGGCATTTGTGGTCTATGGCGCCGTGCAGTGTGGGTTTTGCATCCCAGGTCAGTTGATGACCGCATACGCATTATTACAGCGTAATCCTGCCCCCACTGAAATCGAGATACGACAGGCGCTTAAAGATACGCTGTGCCGGTGCGCGGGATATCCTGCGATCATTGGGGCAATCCAGGCTGCAGCGGAGTCGCTGAGCACAAAAAAGGCGATCCGGCAGCCATCTATACCGGCAAGTTCTGGCCTGGGGCGTTCGTCAATGGGCAGGTCAGCGCCGCAATTAGCGGTTGTTGGTACGATCCAATCGCGACCCGATGCAGTCGCCAAAGTCACCGGTGAGGCTGAGTTCACAGATGACCTGCAGTTTGAAGACATGCTTTTCGCACGGGTCAAACGCGCTGGAATCCCACATGCGATCGTAACTGGAATCGATATTGCAAAAGCGCGCGCATTGCCTGGGGTTGAGGCTGTGATAACAGCAGAAGACATCCCCGGTGAGGTCACTCACGGGCTGGTAATCTATGATTGGCCGGTATTAGCCGGTGTTGGGGATAGAATTCGTTACGTGGGTGATGCGGTTGCGCTTGTGGCTGCCGAGACGCGGGAGATTGCCACCCAGGCGCTGGACTTGATCGAGGTCGATTATGATCCCCAGCCCGTCATCAGCGACCCGGTTCAGGCGCATCAGCCTGATGCTCCCAGACTGCACTCCTCGGGGAATTTGCTCAAGCATATCAAAGTGCGCAAGGGGGATGTCGCTCAGGGATTTGCCGGTTCAGACGTCATCCTTGAGCACACTTTCTTTACGCCAATTCTGGAGCATGCATTCCTGGAGCCCGAGTGCAGCATCGCAAGACCTGCGCCGGATGGGCGGATGGAGATTTATGTTGGTTCACAAATACCTTACGCAGACCGCAGCCAAACAGCGCGCGTTCTGGGGTTGCCTGAAGAGCGTGTGCGTATCATTGGACAGTTGATGGGAGGTGGTTTTGGTGGCAAAGAAGATATCGCCGGGCAGATTCACGCGGCGCTGCTGGCTCAGGAAACGGGTCGTCCAGTTAAGCTGCTCTACGACCGGCATGAGAGCCTGATTGCGCATCCAAAGCGGCACGCGACTCAAATCCGAGTCAAAGTGGGCGCTGAGGAAAATGGTCGTCTGACAGCAGTGGAGACCGAGCTGTACGGAGATACAGGCGCATATGCTTCTCTAGGTGAGAAGGTAATGACCCGCGCTACGACCCATTCTTCGGGTCCGTACGAGATCCCGCACGCACGAGCGGATTGCTACGCCATGTACACCAATAACCCACCGGCAGGAGCCTTCCGCGGTTTCGGTGTTACCCAATCTGCGTTTGCAGTGGAAAGTATGATGGATATGCTAGCTGAGCGATTGGATATTGATCCAATCGAACTGCGGCGAATAAATGCATTGCGAATTGGAAGCGTGACAAACACTGGTCAAATGCTGAACGAAAGTGTTGGACTGGTGGAATGCATCGACCACGTGGCATCCGAAGTAAGACGCCTGGCAGATGAGAACCCGTTCGAATCAAGAGAGGTTTTAGGGGCACCACATTTACGCCGTTCGTGGGGATTTGCTGCAGCTTATAAGAACACAGGTCTTGGAGGCGGTGCTCCAGACAAGGCAGGTGCTGAAGTAGAATTGTTTGAAGATGGCACACTGGAGGTGAGGACGTCTTCTGCAGAATTAGGGCAAGGTCTGGTCACAGTGCTGCAGATGATCGTGGCGGAAGAATTTGGAATAAAAAATACCAGAGTGAGGGTTCTGGTAATGGATACGGACCTCACGCCCGACGGCGGACCAACGACTGCCTCGCGGCAGACGTACGTAACAGGAAATGCAGCCCTGCATGCTGCCAGGACGCTGCGACAGGCAATCACGACCACGCTGGCTGAAAGGTTCGATCAACCACCTGAATCGATCCGTTTTATTGAGGGGTTAGCGCAGGTGGATGGTAAATCAATCCCACTTGGAGAGATCGTGGGTCTCATGCAGGCAGAAAATCGAGAACCGCGTGCTCTGTATGAGTACTGGGCACCAACCACGGACCCGTTGGGAGAGGGCGGTGACATGCATTTTGCTTACTCCTTTGCCGCCCAGGCAGCAGAAGTGGAGGTAAACTCAAACACAGGTGAGGTGCGCGTTTTGAGAGTGATCGCAGCCAATGACGTCGGAAAGGCGATTAACCCTTTGGGTCTAGAGGGTCAGATGGAAGGCGGGGTGATGATGGGATTGGGAAATGCGCTTACCGAAGAATTTATTGTCGAAGATGGACAGGTATTCACGGACCGGATGGCGCGCTACCGCGTCCCCTCAATTATTTTTACACCTGAAATTACTACAATAGTCGTTGAGCATCCAACCGAGGGTGGACCTTATGGCGCAAAGGGTGTTGGTGAAATTGTCAGCATTCCGACAACTCCTGCGATTACTAATGCAGTATATAATGCGGTTGGTGTCAGAATTGACCGGCTTCCGGTTGATCAGGCAGAGATTATCAGGAAACTGCGACTTGGATAAACATATTGTCAGATGAATTATCATTGCGAGGAGGAACGACGAAGCAATTTCCTCGCCTTAGCTGCCAGGGCTCCCACGCCCTGGTTTTTGCGATGCTTGCCCTGAGCTTTATCCCGAGCGCAGAGAAGGACTACGAATGACTCCTCAATACTGTGAATATCAGGATAATGTGTATTTTATGTTAGTTGTAGCGAGATAAATGGACGAAGATACGACACCTCGTTGGCTTGAGTTGGCACGCGAAATCCAGGCTTTATCCCAAACCGGATTGTTTTTTGCGGAAAACGAATTTGCGCGTGAGCGGCACAAACGTCTGGGTGAGATTGCGGCTGAAATGGTAAGCGATCATTCCAGCTTAGAAATAAACGAACTTGTGAATATATTTGTTTCTCAAACTGGCTATGCCACTCCGCGTGTTGACGTGCGCGCAGCCGTATTTCGGGATGAAAAACTACTTTTGGTGCGCGAACGGATAGACGGGGGCTGGACGATGCCCGGAGGTTGGGCGGACGTTGGGGATATTCCGTCAGGAGCGGCTGAAAGGGAGGTCCGTGAAGAAGCGGGATTCCTTGTTAAGGCACGTAAAGTGATAGGTGTTTATGATGCTAACCGTCTGGGTCCGCTGGAAATCTTCCATGCATATAAGATCGTGTTTTTATGCGATTTATTAGGCGGTGAAGCCCGGACCAGCAATGAGACCAGCGAGGTCGGATTCTTTGGGAGAGAGGAAATTCCCTTAATGTTGTCTGGAGAGCGAACGAAACAACGTCATATAACGGATGCATTCTCGGTACTGGATGATTCGGATAGACCGGCCGTGTTTGATTAAATGCAGATGACGAGGTTTCTGTAGTTTTATCCGGGTGTGTGAGCCCGAGTTACTAAGAAGGAAGGTATCCATGCTAATTACTAACGCAAAAATCATCACCTGGGAGCAGCCGAATCAAATCTTGGAAAACCAGGCGATCCGCATCTCGGGCGCTCAAATCAGCGAGGTTGGGCTGCAAAATGAGTTGTTGGAGCTCTACCCCCGGGAGCAGCGTCTGGATGCGGGTGGGCAGTACGTGATGCCTGGAAATATCTGCGCCCATACCCATTTCTATGGCGCTTTTGCTCGCGGTCTCGCTATACCGGGTAGTGCGCCCAAGGATTTCCCTGATATTCTGGAAAAGCTATGGTGGCCTCTCGATAAATCCCTAACGGAGGAAGATGTGCGCGCTTCTGCATTGGTCATGCTCGTCGATGCGATTAAAAACGGTACGACGACACTGATTGACCACCACGCTTCCCCTAATGCCTTGGCAGGATCATTGGACGTGATCGCTGAGGCGGTAGATCAATCGGGGGTGAGAGCAGTTTTGTGCTACGAGGTGACCGACCGGGATGGAGAGGATAAAGCGAAAGCTGGAATTGAAGAAAATGTGCGCTTCATCGAGCGTACTCGCCGAGAAAACGTCGCTGAAGGCAGAGTGGCAGCTACTTTCGGGCTGCATGCCAGCCTGACTTTATCCGACCGCACATTAGATGCCTGCCGAGAGACGGCTCCGGAGGGTGTGGGGTTTCACATTCACGTTGCGGAACATGAAGTTGACGAATACGACAGCCTGGGTAAATCGGGCTTGCGAGTCGTGGACCGGCTTGAACGACACGGCATACTCGGTCCAAATACAATTGTTGCCCATGCGATTCATGTCGACGCGCGTGAAGTGGGCTTACTGGCTGAAACAGGCACCTGGGTCACACACCAGCCTCGTTCGAACATGAACAACGGCGTGGGTGTAGCGGAAGTTGAGAGCATGCTGCGTGCGGGTGTCAATGTATGCCTGGGCACGGACGGTTTCCCGCACACGATGTGGGAGGAATGGAAAACTGCCTATCTGCTGCATAAGGTATGGCACCGCGATCCGCGCAGGATGTCGGCGCTGGATGTGGTCCAAATGGCTGTTTACTACAATGCGCGGCTTGCGGGTTCATTTTTCGGTAGTGCTCCATTGGGCGTTATCGTGCCAGGAGCTCACGCCGACCTGATCTTCGTGGACTACCATCCCCACACTCCGCTGACGGTTGACAATTTACCCTGGCAAATCGTGTTTGGTTTTCAGGAGAGGATGATTACAACGACAATTGCGGCGGGGCAGGTTCTCATGCACGATAGAGAGTTGCTGACGTTAGATGAAGATACGATCACTTCGGAAGCCCGCCGTCAAGCGCCTTCAGTATGGGAGAGATACTACGCACAATTCGGGATTTGAACTATCGGTATATCACTTTATTAACTCTAAAAAACATTAAACCTGGAATTTGTAATCAAATAGCCAACAAGTCAAAGGAAATCATATGGAAAAAAATCTACAACCACCATCCTCGCTGCCAAAATTGGCAATACTGGGTGGCACCGGGAAAGAAGGACCTGGGCTGGCAATGAGGTGGGCGCTGGCAGGTTATGCGATCATTATTGGCTCACGCAAAACCGAAAAGGCGCAAGCGACGGCTGCCAAATTGAATGAACAGCTCAATATCGAAACGATCAAAGGTAAGCAGAACAATGAAGCGGCTCAGAGTGCAGATATTTGTGTGCTTACCGTGGTTTATTCAGCGCACCGGGCGGCGTTAGAAGGTTTAAAAGAGGATTTGCAAGGAAAGATACTGGTTGATGCTACAGCCAGAATTGACTTTCGTGATCCCCGCCCCCCTTCACCGCCCTCCGCAGCGCGTATTGCTCAAGATATCCTGGGAGAAGGTGCGCGAGTGGTAGCCGCCTTTCAAAATGTTCCAGCGCATGCATTGAGTAAGAACCTTGGAGGAACTCTTGACACCGATGTGTTGGTGTGTGCAGATGATCCGGCGGCGGCTGATGAAATCATCAAACTAGCCGGCGCTGCTGGGATGCGGGCATATTTCGCTGGCGGTCTGGATAATGCGATCGTAGTGGAAGGATTGACATCGCTCTTGATCAGTTTGAATAAAAACTACGGCGTGAAGACGGCTAGTATTGGAGTTACAGGGATAAGGGGTTAGGGACCAGGTGATTAGTATCATCCCCCTCTTAACTACCAGGGCTCCCACGTCCTGGGTTTATAGACTTAAGATTTAAACAGTGTTCTCTACTGCCGACTGAAGACTATTAGATGACATTAATCCTTACCCCCATTCCGGGAATTCCGATCATCAAATCGGGTGATGATCTGGTTCAAGTAATCCTGGATAGTTTAGAAAGAGAGTGCATTGTCCTACAAGATGGTGACATACTGATCCTGGCACAAAAAATCGTATCAAAATCCGAAGACCGGTTTGTAAATCTGAATCAGGTCAAACCATCGGAAGAAGCTATTAAGTTGGCGCACAAGACTCACAAAGACCCTCGTTTGGTGGAATTGATCCTGCGCGAGAGTAGTTGTGTGCTGCGCACTCGCCCGGGAACCATCATAGTTGAACACCGCCTGGGGTTTGTGTGCGCAAATGCTGGTATTGACCATTCAAATGTTAGGGATATCAGTCAAGGTTTAGATGCATGGGTGCTGCTGCTGCCAGATAATCCAGATAAATCGGCACGTGAATTGCGAATGGGGTTGGAGACAGCGAGCGGTAAAATGGTGGGCGTATTGATTATTGACTCGCATGGTCGCGCGTGGCGCCTTGGAACAGTGGGGATTACAATTGGCATGGCAGGTGTGCCGGGTTTGGTTGATTTACGCGGCAAACCGGATATGTTCGGCTATCGACTGCAGATAACCGAGGTTGGAGCTGCGGATGAGTTGGCCGCGGCGGCTTCCCTTGTTATGGGACAGTCCGATGAAAAAAAACCTATTGTTCATGTGAGAGGATTTCCATATCCGCCCCGAGATGCATCCTTGGGAGAACTGTTGCGACCTGAAGACGAGGATCTGTTTCGCTAAAACGGTAATATGATAAATAGCGACAATCACTGATTCCTTGACTATGCCGATCAAATGGATTGCTATTAATATTCAGCCTATTGGAGTTTGTTGAACTATGAAGCTGTTGAAAACCCCTATCTCTTATTCCCTAACCCCTGAACCTTTATGAAAATTGTGGCGCTCGCCGGTGGAGTGGGTGGGGCAAAACTTGCTGACGGACTGGCACAGTTATCATCCGGCGCTGATCTCACAGTGATCGTAAATACTGGCGATGATTTTGAGCATATCGGTCTGAAAATTTGTCCAGACCTGGATACTGTTTTTTATACCTTGGCTGGTATTGCTAATCCTGTAACTGGTTGGGGGAGAGCTGAAGAGTCCTGGCACGCTCTGGAGACCGTGGGATTGCTGGGCGGACCAATCTGGTTTCGTTTGGGCGATCTCGATCTGGGTTTACATCTGGAGCGCAGTCGCCGGCTGCGGAGTGGAGAAACGCTGAGCCAGATAATGAGCGATTTTTGCGGTGCCCTGGGAGTTGGCGCCCAAATTCTTCCCATGAGTGACGATGTGGTACCAACCCGGGTTTATACCAACGAGGGGGAAATGCCGTTTCAGGAATATTTCGTCCACCGTCAATGCCATCCCGCAGTTTCCGGCTTTCGTTTTGAAAGCGTGGAAAACGCCCGGCCTGCACCTGGGGTATTGGATGCGCTAAACAAAGCAGATCTGGTGATATTTTGCCCATCGAATCCGTGGGTTAGTCTGGATCCAATATTGGCGGTTCCGGGCATTCGTAATGTTATATTGTCAAAAGGTCGTATTGTCGCTGTTTCTCCAATTATCGGGGGGAAGGCTGTAAAAGGACCGGCGGCAAAAATGTACACAGAACTGGGCATCCAACCCAGCGCGCTGTCCGTAGCGAGGCATTATGCTGATTTACTCAGCGGTTTTGTTATGGATAAAATCGATGCTGAGCTCGATGAATCAATCATAGATTTGGGTATCGAAACCTGTCTTACAAATACAATGATGACGACACAAGAAGACCGATATCGCTTGGCAAGGGAGGTGGTTGAATTTGGGATGATGTTGTGAAAATTTAGCTTAAAAGAAATACAGAATCTCATAATAATTCCAAGAATAACGCATAGCATCGGATATAATACCTAAGAGAGAAGAGGGATCGCCCAGGGCCAGTTGTTACCAGATGCATACATTTGTGGCTCTTTACAAAAATCAAAATTGCGAGGTATAGAAATATATGGCTCTATGGGCGATAGTACCAGTAAAACCCCTGCGTCGAGGAAAATCGCGATTGTCTGGGGTGCTTTCACCTGAAGAACGCAATGACTTAAACCGCCGTCTTTTGACTCATACGCTCGAAACACTTAGTGCAATCCCTGATATTGAGCAGATATTGGTGATCAGCCGCGATCAAGCTGCTTTATCTTTGGCTCGGGAACACGGAGCAAGGACGGTTTTAGAAAACGGAGCGCCTGAGCTGAATGTGGCATTGGCGCGTGCAACTATCGTAGTAAAAAATTATGCCACCCACGGCTTGTTAATCGTACCGGCAGATTTGCCCTTGATTTCATCGGAAGACGTAAATGCTATGCTAGAGATAGCTGTTGATCCTCCGGTTGTTGTCCTGGCTCCAGACCATCGTCGACAGGGTACGAATGCGTTATTGGTTTGCCCGGTTGGTTTGATCGAATATGATTTCGGTCCTGGTTCATTTCAGCGCCACTGCGAAAGAGCACTGCAAGCTGGTGCAAGGTTGGAAATCTTGGAGCTGCCTTCTCTGGCATTAGATATGGATATGCCTGAAGATTTGGAGATGGTAATCGAGAGGTTGGAGACTTCGTTTTCGAATATTTTTGATTGATTTACCCTCAATGTGATATATTTTTGGAATGACGCTTATTAGCGGGAATTTAATATACTCATTGGAAAGAATGGATAACAGATAGGAGGTCTTATGTCTGAACGTGTTGCTCTTTACCTTCAAGACGCCCATGATCTAAGAGATGGGCTAGATTACGTGCAGTATGCAGAGAAACGTGGATTTGAAGCGGTCTGGCAGGCTGAATCTCGCCTGGTGCGGGATGCTATTGTTCCAATGGCAGCATATGCCGCCGTAACTGAGCGGCTCAAGGTTGGATCTGGGGTAATTAATAACTGGACTCGCAACATTGGTCTGCTGGCGGCAACTTTCCTGACACTGGACGACCTGGCGCCTGACCGGATCATCTGCGGGATAGGTGCTTGGTGGGACCCGTTAGCACGGGATGTTGGGATCGAACGGCGTAAACCGCTCACAGCCATGCGTGAGACTGTGGAGATTCTGAGACGATTGCTCAACATGGAAAGGGTGACATATCACGGCGAATTCGTCAATGTCGAAGGTATTGAACTGGATATAGTCCATGGTCGACGTGAACCCCGTAACGTGCCCATAATGATTGGAGCCACTGGGGACAAAATGATGGAATTGACCGGCGAGATTGCCGATGGTGTTGTTTTGAATTATTGCGTGCCGCCTGAATACAATAACCGGGCGATGGAACTGCTGGAACGGGGGGCAAAGAAAAGTGGTCGTACACTGGGTGATATTGACAGACCACAGTTGGTAGTATGTTCCGTAGATTACGATCAAGAGCGAGCAATGGACACAACTCGCGAACTGCTCACCCAGTATCTGGCTCAACAGCCTCACATCGCTAAAGCTTCTGGGGTGTCCCAGGAAGTTGTCTCCGAGATTCAATCAATACTGGGTTGGCCGGCTACGAAAGAACAAATACAAGAGGCTAAGCACCTTGTTCCTGATGAGCTTATCCTGCGTATCAGTGCATCCGGAACACCGGATGAAGCTCGTGCTAAGGTGAACGAGTACCGTAGGAAAGGGTGTACATGTCCGATTTTATATCCGGTGGGAGGGGATGTAAGTCTGTTAATCGACACTTTCGCACAAGAGTAAATCTAGAGCAAAAAACGCACGTAAAGTTAGAAGTTCTGAAAATGCTGTACTCTTTTTCCCCAAGGTAGATTCGTTTCTTGACTAGCTATTCAACAGTTACAGATTTAGCTAAATTACGTGGTTGATCCACATCCAAACCGCGCAAAGCAGCGATATGATAAGCAAGCATCTGGAGTGGGATGATGGTCGTAACGGGGCTGAGCATCCACGGGGTTTCAGGTACCCAGATGACGTGATCGGCTACATCAGGGATCAACTCATCTCCATCAGTAGCTACAGCAATTACTGATCCATCTCGAGCCTTGGCTTGTTCTATTTGGCTGAACATCTTCTCATACCAGGGATCTTTTGGTGCGATGACTACAACAGGCATTGCTTTATCTATCAATGCGATAGGTCCGTGCTTCATCTCGCCGGCTGGATAGCCTTCTGCATGGATGTAGGAGATTTCTTTCAGTTTAAGTGCTCCTTCATACGCAGTTGGCATGTTGATACCGCGTCCTAAATAGAGGCAGTGGTTGGTGTTCATCAATTTGGGCGCGATTTTTTTTACCCCGTCTTCACGCTCGAGGCAGCGTCCTGCCAAATCCGGTATCAAACGAAGGTCGGCGATGAGCTGTTCACGGGCGTGATCGTTGAGTGTGCCGCGTAAATCTCCAAGCAGGATTGCGAGCATATATAGATCGACTAACGGGGCAGTATAAGCTTTAGTGGACGCAACTCCGATTTCAGGACCGCTTTGCATCGAGATGAATCCATCAGCTGTGCGCATTGCCTGCGATCCGATCACGTTCACAATTGACCATAATGTAGCCCCTTTTCGCCGGGCTTCTTCCATAGCTGCTAAAGTATCTGCAGTCTCACCAGACTGGCTGATCGCCAGCACTACGCTGTTCTGGTCCACGATAGGATCCCGGTAGCGGAACTCTGAAGCGATGTCGACCTCGACCGGGATGCGAGCGATGCGCTCGATGAGAACCTTTCCGACCATCCCTGCGTGAGCTGCAGTGCCGCAGGCAATGATAATGATCTTATCAATGTGCTTGGCCAACTTTCGGGTCAGGTTTAATTCTGGAAGACGAATGCGGTGACCATCTTCGATATCCACTCTTCCTGCTATGGTATCGGTGAGTGAGCGCGCTTGTTCGTGGATCTCTTTTTCCATGAAGTGACGAAACTCGCCTTTTTCTGCTGAAATCGGATCCCAGGTGACTTGGTGTTCTTCGAAAATTACCGGGTTGCCATCCAGAGTCTGAATATCCAGTTTGTCTTTATATGCAACAGCCATCTGGCGCGATTCGAGGAATACAACCCGCTGGGTATATTCGAGGATGGCAGGCAAATCCGATGCTAAATACATCTCTTCGTCTCCGAGTCCAATTACTACACCTCCGGCATTGCCGATTCTGGCTGCAACGATCTTGTCTGGCTCCCGGGAAGAGAGGATCACAATCCCGTGGGCGCCTCTGAGATGAGATAGGGCTTTGCGGGCTGCATCAGCCAGGCCTGTGCCGCTCGAAAGATAACGTTCAACCAGATGAACGATTACTTCTGTGTCTGTATCTGACCTGAACACCACGCCTTCAGCACTTAACTCCTCGCGTAATTCGAGGAAGTTCTCGACGATTCCATTGTGGACCACAACCACATCGCCGGTTGCGCTAAGGTGTGGGTGGGCATTACGTGCGCTGGGTTCACCGTGGGTAGCCCAACGTGTATGCCCAATACCTATAGAACCTGACAGCGGGTGGGCTTCGATTAATCGCTGCAAGTTTGTTAACTTGCCTGCCTCCCGGCGGATTTCAATTTCATCATTTTGCAGGACGGCTATACCAGCCGAATCGTAGCCGCGATACTCAAGCCGCTTCAATCCGTTAAGGATAACTTGCGTCGCGTCACGCGAGCCGATGTATCCGACGATTCCACACATTATTGGGTTCCCTCCATGTCCTTGTGCATGATAATCAACCACAAACGATTAATCACACATTTTTTATTCGTGAGACGTTCCGTAATTTCGTCTCACACATCTTGATGCAACCACTCTCCATTTTTTGTCCATCCCGGTTTCCCGCATGGTGTTGTTTAGGAGTTATTTTTGGAGGGAAAGACATTGGGTGGTGGCACACCCGGAGGGCTTCCGCTGATCTTTCGATTTTCCCAGTCATAGGCTGGCAGCCTTAAGAGGAAAATCCTCCTTTATGAATGAAATCATACTGACCGGTTAGCCTGTTATTGCGAACAGGAACCCTCATCCTCGTCAACCACGCCAGTCATGTCGCCTGATAGTCTACAGCCAACTGATGAAGTTTTTTTTGATGTTGACTAATTAACCATTTGATCAACCTACTGGCCTGGTCCTTGCGCTGTCTTTCCGCAGTATTTATTTAGTGTGCACCTCCTAAGGGGAAATTATTATTGTAGGAGATTATTATACCGCATTGAGGGCATTAGATGCCAGCTATATACATGTATAATTAGAGTCGCTTTCCAAGTAAGGTTTTAAGGAGGAAATTGATATTTCTAAACCGAATTTTTGTCCGATTTAAACTTACCATCAGGAAGCGACATATCTTTTAATCACAATGAGTTGTAATCCATATCAGAGAGAGGATGCATCGTGAAAAATTTACAACCGAACTCCCATCAATGCTTTGTGTGTGGAGTTGACAATGATTTTGGCTTGCAGATGAAATTTTATGATACCGGTCCGGGTGAAGTCACTGCCGAGTATGAAGTTCCTGACAGGTATCAGGGCTATCCCGGGGTTGTTCATGGAGGAATTGTCGCTGCCATGTTGGATGAAGTGGCAGGTCGAGCTCATATGGGCGGTGACCCTCCCCGGTTTATGTACACCGCTCGTTTGAACATCCGTTATCGTAAACATGTACCCACCGGTATACTTCTCCGCATGGTGGGCAGGATTGGAAAAAGCAGGGGGAGGACTGCCACTGCTACGAGTGTAATTTATGGACCGGATGGAGAGATGCTTGCCGAAGCGGATGCGCTGCTGGTAGATGTTCCCTCGGATGTTTTAGAATCGGTGGATTTGGACGAATTAGGTTGGCAGGTCTATGAAGAAGGCGAGAGGCAATTGCTGGAAAGGAATAAGACATGATATATTTAATTTCTAGATTTAATCTAATCTTGGATTTTGACAGAGGACAATTCTATGATCATTGAATACCACCGACCGCAGACTCTTGAAGATGCCCTTGCTCTTCTGGCTCGCACTGAACCTGTTACTGTACCTTTGGCAGGCGGCTCTGCACTCAATCGTCCATCAGCAGAAGCGGTAGCTGCAGTCGATCTCCAGTCTCTGGGGTTGGATATCATCAGCAAACGTGCAAATTATTTAGACCTGGGTGCAATGCTGACGCTGCAAGCTCTTCTAGATTTCTTCCATTCCTCAATTGCAGATGACCATGTATTAAAGGAGGCGTTTATTAAGGCAATCCAGCACGAAGCGACATACAATCTCCGGCAGGTTGCGACCGTCGCAGGAACGCTGGTCTCTGCCAATGGTCGTTCGCCATTTACGACTGCGATGTTAGCTCTAGATGCGAGCATTAGAATCGTATCAGCATCTAAAAAGGCAGAAGCCGAAGAGATAAGTCTGGGTGATTTATTGCCATTTCGCACCGAGATGTTGAGAGGTCGTTTAATCACCAAAGTGACAATATCGCTAAACACAACCTTAGCTTACGAATACGTCGCCAGATCACCCGCAGATTTGCCCATCGTATGCGCAGCGTTGAACCAGTGGTCCTCCGGGCGCATACGAGTCGCACTTGGTGGTTTTGGCAGCGAACCTGTATTGGCATTCGATGGGCCGGAATCCGGAGGGGTTGAAGCAGCTGCGATCAGCGCTTACAGTCAAGCAGAAGATGTATGGGCATCCGCAAATTATCGAAAAGAAATTGCCGGTATCCTTACCTTGCGGTGCTTAGAGCAATAATATATTTAAGAAGGTGATCTGAAAGGAACCCTTATGAAAATCAGTCTCAATGTAAATCGAGTCTTACATGATCTACAGGTAGATGCGGGTGAAAACTTGTTGAAAGTTATGCGCCATCTTGGATTCTTCAGTGTAAAACATGGTTGTGAGACCGGGGAGTGTGGGGCTTGTGCTGTTCTTCTGGACGGTAAACCGATTAATTCCTGCGTATACTTGGCGGCTCAGGCTGAGGGACATCATATCCAGACAGTTGAGGATATGGGAGAACATCCGGAACTGGGATGGAAGTTATCGAAGGGGCTACATCCAATCCAACAAGCGTTTGTTGAGATTGGAGCGCTGCAGTGTGGGTTTTGCACACCAGCACAGATCCTGGCTGCTAAAGAATTGCTGGATCGTAATCCTGAT
>CBFDCK010000046.1:0-20043 GCA_965603285.1 uncultured bacterium | reverse complement strand
ATATAAGTGGGTAACAATATCTAAGAAGTCCATAGTTTCCATGCAGTGTTACCGGGGTTGCACCAGACGTGAAGAAGGAAAGGCGGCTTAATACATATCGCTGTCCGGATAATTGTGGAATTCTATCGTGATTTTAACTATAACGAGGATTTCCTAACTCTGACCCTGATCTTCCTGTGAAATGGCCATTGAGCCAAATATCGAGGCAAACACTTTTGTGAAGACTGCCCTAAAGAGGATGATCTGGGCAACCATAAATATGCCAATCAGGATTTAGATCGCTCTATAGATAAAAATAGGACGGGTCCTGCGGTCAAAGAGTACATCAATAAAAAAAATTATCTAAAATCCGATGCTTACTTTCTGGATGTTGGCTCATAATTTCTCCATTTTGAACTTTGCTACCAGTTCTCCAATTTTTTCTATAGATATTGCTCGTCCATAGGATACCTGCTTAAATGCATATCGACTGCGGCAGCAATATCGTCATGGATGTGTTCGGTGCCGATCAATTCGACCACACCATCTCTCTGCAACACCTCCAACACCTGCGGTTTTACGCGTGCAAGGTGCAAGTCGATGTTTTGGTCTTTTCCAGCCAAAGCTATCTTCATCAGGGTATCAGCGCCTTCAGTATCGATAAAATTGACACCTTCCATGCTGAGAATGACGCCGTTCAGCGGAGGGTCTGCATGCACGCGCACATCCCGCAGGCGGTCGTTCAACGCATCAGCGTTGACGAAGATCAACCCACCATCAAAGCGCAAGATGCTCAGACCTGGATAAGTCTGGTTGTCAGGATGCTCATTCAGGTCAAAGAATGCGTGTGTATTGGGTTTTCGCCCCAGTTCGGGGATGTAAGGCAGAGCAGATACAGCCACCAGCCAGACGATGGATAAAGCCACACCGATGACCACACCCTGCAAAATCCCAAATGTCATCACACCCAGCAGTGCAGCTATGGCTGCCAGGAATTCAAATGGCTTCACTTTAAACAGACGCTTCATTTCACCCACATCCATCATGCCCATTACGACTGCTTCTATAATGATTGCCCCTAAGACAGCCGCCGGTAGGAATGAAAACATAGGCGCCAGGAACATCAAAGTCAGGATTATGAAGACAGCCTGAGCCAGGTTGGATAATTGCGACCTTGCCCCGGCGTCATCGTTGACCGGGCTCTTGGAAAGACTGCCGTTGTCGAATATGCCCTGGAATAAGCCTGAAGATACGTTTGACATGCCCTGGGCCAGCAGTTCCTGGTTGATATCAATGCGGTAATTGTGTTTGTTGGCGTAATCGCGTACTGCCGCGGTGGTCACTGAAAAACCAATCAGCAGCAATCCGACCGCTGCACCCACGATCATTGCCAGGTTATCCAGGATCATGCCTATGTCAGGCAGCGTGAAACTGGGCAGGCCGCTGGGTACTTCAGCGATCAGTTCCACACCCAGTTCGCCCAGACCAAACAGGGCGGTCGCCCCGATACCCAGCACGACTGCTACTAATGCGCCCGGCACCTTGGGGGCGAAAAACTTGAGCCCAAATACCAATAGAAGCGCCAAGACTCCCACTACTAAAGTGGGAATGCTGGTCTCAGGCAGGCTGGTGATCCAGGTCCACAATTTCTGCCAGGTATTATCGCCAGCTTTCTCCGTGCCGGTGATTTTGAACAGCTCGCCTGCGGCGACATTGATAGCCACACCGAAGGTAAAGCCCGTCAGTACACTGGCTGCCAGAAATTCGGAAATCCATCCCATTTTCAACAAGTACATAATGATGAATAATAGTCCGGCTACAAACACAATGGCAGCTGCTACGGCTACAGCCTCATCCGAACCCGCCGAAGCCACAGCCAGTACAGCTGCTCCTAAAACAGCTGCCGTCGACGAACTGGGACCCTGGGTGACTTGTTTGGAGGTGGTGAACAAGGCGAAGGCGATCAAGCCCATTGCCGCGGCGTAGAGGCCGTACTGGACCGGCACACCGCTGATGGTGGCATACCCCAGGGAGGTGGGCACCATCAGAGCCCAAACCGAGAGACCGGCGATGATATCGTTCTTTAACCAGGAGCGGTCATACTTGGGCAGCCATCCTACGATCGGCAGGAAGCGTGCAATCCCGCCCTGTTTTTCTTTTTTTATTTCTTTAACTGCGGCCATCGTTTACTCCTTAATTATCCTTCCAACATGTTTTGTCCCTCAATTAATAGGCGATTTTCCTCCATCCTGACCTTCAGGACGGCTCTTCAACTCTTGGCATCAACAAAATTTCTACTCTGCCTTTTTTTAGATTTGTCACAATCCTAACTACTTTAGCTTTTAACAATTTATATACTTGAAAGAGGTATCAACATTTTATACGATTATTCATTGCTTTTGACATTCAGATCGTAGGTATTGTTAGGTAATTCAATCCCAGCTTCACCAAGCGCGAGCTCCAGCACTGAGTTCACCTTATCGAGCATGGGGTATTCATCCTTATAATTGTCTATCCACCAACGCACACGCACCAGCCGGGCAGAATCACCAAACTTAAGGTAAAAAATATCGACCGGCTTATCAGGCAGCACACCTTCAACCCCGCGTACAGCACCTTCAATGATCTTCCTCATCTTCATGATATCCGTGCCATAAGCGACACCGATCTCAGTCTGCACCCGAAATTTAGAGTCCGGATAGGTGTAATTGACCACCTGGCTTTCACCAATGCTTGAGTTAGGGATGATCACTTCCCGGTTATCCCCGGTTTTAATTTGTGTGGTACGGGTCCCAATCTCCAATACGATACCTCTGGTATCCAGCTCTTTTATCAGTATGGAATCACCCACCCGGAAGGGCTTGTCAATCAAAATGATATAACCACTGAGCACGTCCGAAAGGATATCCTGAGCGCCAAAAGAAATAATGAGCCCACTTACGATCAGTATGACTAATATGATGCTGATGTTGATCCCAAAGTGGGACAAAATGATGTTGAAGGCAACTATTAATACCATGGTTTGGGCTATCCGTTTGACCACGATAATAAACGGAGTGAGCTTGCGCTGATCCTCGTCGGTCTCTAAACTCGCCTCGTACCTGCTAACAGCGAATTGGATAATATCCATCGCGATGACGCTTATTATTCCTACCCCCGATATAAAGATAAGATCATTGATAATGGTTCTTATATTTTCTCCAAGAAAATCCAGCCTTAATAAAGCAAATCGGATCAATAATAACAACAACAACCAGTTCAAATATTTCGCGATGAGTGACAGGATTTCATCATCCAGCTTCTCCTCGGTTCGATTGACAAGCCATAGTAAGAGTTTCGTCACTAATTTGATAATAATGAAGTAACCTGCCAAGGCGATAAGAATGGAAATAATCAAGTTGAACCAATCTTCTACTTGAAGACCTAATACGGTTGTTTCGGAAAGACCAGCTTGAGATGTAATTTCTTCGATCTCGTGGTCAATTCGATCAGGGGTCGACGTTGGTACCGGTGTACGCGCAGAAACAGCTGTGGCTACATCCTGGACAGATCCAACATCTTCTCCTTCGGCAGGTGGTGTGTCTTCTTCCGGCTGTGCGGCTTCTGCAGACTGAGTTCCATTTTCTGCTGGAGCAGCGGTACCGGTCACTGCTGGTGCAGTTGGTGTCGAGGCCGAATCAGGTGCTGCTGTACTGCAGGCGGACGCTAGAATGGCAAACATTAGGCAAGCAATTATGACGGCCGTAAACAGGCGACGATATTATTGAAAAAGCTATATATATGCACCTGGTCAATTCCTTTTATTAAGACCTGTTATAGAAATTCGTGTATTAATTCATCATATGATAGGGTGACGTTGATTTGTGTTCTCGAAGGTCATTCCGGACTTGCGGTACCTCTCCTGGTATGCTACCCCTTTGCAGTAGAAATCGACGCCCAGCGGCAGCCATATCTAACTTTCTGGTATACCTGATTGACCGCATATAAATCGCAGGTAACTTGGGCGAGCAGGTTTTATTGCTATGTGAAAGCCTGAACCGCGGCTGGACCATGAGCTAGATTGGGCATGAGAGCCTTGACCGCCACATAACGGTTCATTTCAGGTGGAATACTCTTGTAGCTGAGAACCTCACCAAAGTTATCGATTGGTTCGGCGATTTAATATTGCTCAATGGTTTTTCCAGTTATTTTTGTCATACGACTTACTCTAGTTGAGTCCCCCTAGGTGGGGACTACAATTTCCAATGCCTGGGGCATGGCGTTGACTTTAAAGGGGGTTTTGCCGCCAAACTCGCCGTCGATCCAGACATCCTGAACTGGATCGGCCTCGAGGGTGATCTCTTTGCCACGCCAATAGTAGACCCCGGCATCCGAGCCTTCGTGATGGAAAATATGTTTGGAGATCGCTCGTAAGGGCTGTACACTCTTGGTAACGGCATATAAGTCCAGATAGCCATCACTAAGGCTGACATCACCGACCTTCGGGATTTCCATACCCATAACACCACCAATCGAACCGGCGTTGAGAATGAAGCAAATCAACGCTTCGCCTTCGATGACTTCCCCATCGACTGTGGCTTTATAATGCGCTGCCGGTACTTCTTTGATAAATTTCAAACCCGCCTGTATGTAAGCGAGCTGGCCGTATTTGTCTTTTTCTTCGCGGCTGGCCGCTTCATCCGCACTAAATCCGGCGTAAGCCCGCAACATGAAGACCGTATCGCCTTTCTTCGCCAGGTCTACAGCACGCCGATTGGGACTGGTGACGATCAACTCAGCCGCCTCCCGCAGTTTGAGCGAAATGCCAAGGTCATGGGCCATGGCGTTACCGGTACCGCCCGGCAGGATCGCCTGGGGCACCCCGGTGCCCAGTAAGCCGTTGGCAATTTCCATTTGAGTGCCATCACCGCCGTAGGCGGCTACCAGATCTATCCCCGATGCTGCGGCTTCGGCTGCCAAACGAGTAGCATCGCCTGATTTGTGGGTCAGGCTGATATCCCAATCAACCCCAGCCAAATGGAAAACATCGTTGAGCACATTCACGATCGGTTCATCCTGCCCGGCAGCTGGGTTGATAACTACGTGAACTTTTGGATAAGGTAGGGACATTTTTTGCTCCTTCTATTTGATTAACTTTGGTTTTTTTGACTCTGCCATTGACTTTCGAACTTTCGGATGCGTTTCTGGATATGCCTGGCATACGGATCGGCTACGGCACGCTTCTCTTTGATGAGTTCCATGGCATCATCAGCGTTGTAACCCATACCGATCAGCACGCAAGCCGCCTGAGCGACACTGCGGTGTATACCCGACTTGCAGTGCACAAGAACTGAACCGCTCTCATCGATGACGGGCAAAGCTGCCCTCACACCTTTTTCCAAGGTCTTTATAGGCATGGGGAGGAACATATTATCAAAAGTTGGCAGCCACAATAACTTGACCGGCGGTTTTCCCAGCATTTTCGTAGGCCGCATCCAATGCATCGAAAGCACCAGGCGCACACCCAAAGCGACGATCTCCTCAACATGCTTTCCTCGCGGGAAGGCGGATATGTAGAGATAATCGGTGATCTGAGAGATATGCGGAGAAGTGGCTTTATCCGTCACGTTGGGCGTTCCATTCACCTTCGAATTTCAAGATGCGTGATTTAAAATGCTCGGTATTGGGATCTGCAACGGGACGGCGTTCTTTCACCCGGGCCATAGCTTCTTCGGCACTGTAACCTTGTGAGATTAATATGCAGCAAGCCATCACTACGCTTCGGTGCACGCCTCCCTTACAATACACCATCACCCTGCCTCCATCCTCAAACGTTTTACCGGCATGGTCAACACCTTTCCACATATTTTCCATTGACATCGGTGTGAGTGGGGTGTCGATTTCTGTCAGTGCCAGTACACGAAGGGGCGGTTCGCTGAGCTTCTCGTCAGCGGGCACCCAATCCATATTTATCACAAGACGCACTCCTAGCTCTTTGAGCACATCGTAATCTTCACCAGTAGGCCAGGCAGCCACATAAAGCTGGTCGGTGATTTGGGAGTATTCGAAGGGATGCCTGGATTTGAGAAAACGAAAGATGAAATTCAATCCTGAACTCCGTTTCAATTTAATTACTTAGCAACTGCAATTGGCAGACCGCCAGGGATGACCTTCATGCTGACCGGCGTGCGGCCCTGGTACTCTCCATCGGTCCAGACGGGCTGGTCCGGATCGGTATCAATAGTGATCTCTTTACCGCGCCAGAGGAACTGCTCTGAAACCTGAGTGTGCAGGTTAAGCATGCGATCTGCAGCAGCGGATAATGTTTTCAGGTTGGCTTGATCCAAAATGAAAACTTCCAACAATCCATCATCGCTCTTGGATCGATCCCCAGTCACGGAAACCCCGGTACCGGATTGGGAGGCGTTGACTACATACACCTTGGAAGCGTGGGTCTCGATTACTTCACCATCGATTGTGATGCGGTACTGGATGTCCTTTTTAGTCTTTAAGCGATCGCGCAGCGATACTGCATAGGCAAATGTGCCATATTTATCTTTTAACTCACGGCTGGTCTGTTCTTCGGGTTCGATGCCCACATACAGGCGCTGGATGAAGTACTCGTCCTTGAAGGCAACGATATCCACATTTTTTACTGTATCGCTGGTGGCGAGCAGCTCCAAAGCAGGTCGCAGTTTATCGGGCAAGCCCATCTCCCGGCAGAAGCCATTGCCGGTGCCGCCGGGAAGCACCCCCATGGTAACGCCGGTTCCATAAACCCCATTTGCGATCTCATGCTGCGTGCCGTCACCGCCGTAACCCGCAACCAAATCGTACTCACCCTGGGCGGCTTGGCGGGCAAGTTCCTGGGCGTCGCCGTATTTGTGAGTTATACCCACATCCCATTGGATACCTGCTGGACGGAAGACATCATTAACCGTATTGAGAATCGGTTCATCGCCGCCAGCTGCGGGGTTAAGTACAAGATAAATGCGTGGATATGGGGGTGATATCGATTCTGCAGTATCCGTCCTTTGTTTTGATTCTTTTGATTTCATCGTTTCACTCATCCTTTTTCTCGTCATTTTCACCACGTACAACTTTGGTTACCCTATTCCAAATGTTTTTCAGCTTCAAATTCGCTTCCTCCTTTTCGTGTTCTTTCGAAGAAGATGGCGATTGCACAAGAACGCCGATCCAGCGGGTGGCGTCAAAACTGTCCAGAATGCTCAATATAATCATGGTGAGTGGGATCGCCAGGATGGCGCCGATTGGTCCTAACAGCCAACCCCAAAAAAACAAAGAAACAAAAACCACCAGTGGTGATATATTCAACCCCTCACCCATGATGCGCGGTTTGATCAGGTTCTCTACAGAACCATTAATAATGATATAACCAAAAACTACAATCGCGGCTGTGGGAAGACCCAGGGTCACCCAGGCGATTAAAGCTGGCGGTATCATCGCTATCCAAAATCCCACAGCTGGAATATAGCCTGTAAACCAGGACAACAATCCCCACAGGGCCGCGAAGGGCACACCTAGTATCACCAGTAAAATTGCGTTGCCCATACCGACCAAAAAATTAATAAGGGTAGTAATTGAGATATACTTTTGGACGCCTTGCATCAATTCCATAACCCGGTTGGCATGAGTGCTTCCGGTGGCTTTTTCCAGCTGGTTAGGGAGTGAGGTAACTACACCTCCACTCAACATAAAGAGAAATATCATCATCACCACGAAGAATTGAGCCGCAATTTGACCGGAAGCGCTGACGATCACTCCAAGCATCTTGTTGACCTGGTCTTCAGTGACCATCCCCTGAATCCGATCCAAAAAGTCCGTGGGCTCAGTAGGAGAATCCACTTGAACTGCAGCCTCCGCCTCGGAGGCTGCCAGATCGGCGGAGACGCTTTCAATCGAGTAAAAGACCAGCATACCGATCCCCACCATCACAGCGATAATTAATAAGATTGTCAGACCCAACGCAATCGACGGCCGCATTCCACGCTGAATTAACTTTTGGGGAAGCGGAATAACCGCTATCGTGATCACAGCCGCCAGTAATATTGAATTGATAATATATGCGAAAGCTTGAATGCCCAATATGATAATGACCACGCAAGCCAGCGCAACCAGCAAAAGCACGAACTGCACGACCGATTTATTTATACGAATCGCATCCATCATCCACTTCCTTTGTTCTCTTCGATCCACTTCTGAGCATCGTTGCAGGCTTCTAAAATCGATTCACCCAGGACTTCTGAAGCCATATAGATATTTTCCCGGCTGAAAATATTGACATGTTCCGTGTTATGCAGCACGCTTTTCGCCTCCGAGCTGATCCCAGCCAGCATGAGCTTGCTGTCATGGGCTCGTAACTCATCCGAATACCGTTCAAAAATCCCTAGGAAAGTGCTACCCATTTTAATTTTTCTGCTTTTCCGGTGGAGTAAGGATCGGCAGCACACCCGGCAGGACTCTGACTGAGATAGGAGTTGGATCCCACATTTCACCGTCACCCTGCACGGTCTGGGGCGGATCGCACTCGATTTTGATCTCATGACCCTGCCAGTGCTTGACCGCCTGCGGATTGATATCCCGGTCAAGAATCTTTCCTCCAACTGCAATCAGGGAGCTTACACTGGCATCGCGCACCACGATCACATCCAGCAGACCATCACTGACGCTGATCGATTTATCCGCCGTCACGCCCTGCATACCCAGGTTGCCGGCGTTATCAATCAGGCAGGTTTTTCCGTCTGTCTGGTATTCGACGCCATCAATGGTGATTAAGTAGTGAGCCTGAGCAACGGTAGCTAACGCCTTCAGTCCAGCGATGGAGTATGCGAGGATGCCCCAGCGATCTTTCATCTCACGGTCCGCTAGCTTCACCTTTTCTCCGGCGAATCCAATCCCTACCCGCAGCATGAATTGCCTTTCACCAACCTGTCCCATATCGACCTGGCGGATCACGCTGTTGGGGTCGATCATGATCTGGGCTGCCTTAGAGAGATCTTTGGGAATACCCAATTCCACCGACATCAGGTTGGCAGTGCCTCCGGGAAGGATCGCCAGGGGTATTTGATCCAGCGCCACACCCTGGGCCACCTCCATGATAGTGCCATCACCACCGTAAGCGCCAACGACTTCGGCGCCCTCAGCAACAGCCTGGCGTGTGAAACGGGTGGCGTCACCGCTTTGTTGAGTGATCGAGATATCCCACTGCACACCTGCAGGGTGAAACACGTCGTTAAGCTGGTTCAGAATCGGCTGTGATTGTCCAGATGCCGGATTGATGATGACGTGAATTTTTTTGGTCATAATGGTTTCCTTTGATCCGACTATATTATCGGAAAATGCCGCTATTCAACAATTGTATCTGATTGCTCACGAATCGTATTCTGATCCCGTTTCGATTGGGCTCGCTGGATGAAAGCGTAAATGATGATAAAAATCCCGCCAACCAGCGCCCAGATTGTGGCAGACCAGTAAACTATGGGACCCTGCTCCAGGGGTGAGAAAATCAGCAAGGCGCCCAGGACGATCTCGAAGACAGCTAATATAACTTCTGCGCCTATATGTTTGATTTTAATAACCCGGGCAGCTCTGAAAACAGCCACGAGATGCAGCAATCCTGTCAATAAAATCACACCACCGAGCAGCTCAATTAACACAACTTCGTCTATCCAGCGCCGGCTGATGCTCCTACTTATTACCAAAAGACCGGTCAATACAAAGATTATCCCTATAACGATTGTCGTCTTTCTACCAAGCGCCCGGTCTGTTTGATCGCCAAATACATCGCTGGTATGGCGCAGGAGAAGAATTCCGGTTGTTAACCAGAAAACACCCATAAAGTTAGCCAGCATGGCCTTGTTTTTTTCCGGATTGAATATCAACGCCAAGCCCAGAAAAACAGCAAAAACACCACGCAGCACCGCGATCCAGAATGCGATCCTGTAGCCTCGGCTCTTTTCAACCTTTTGATCATTACTCATTACAAATATCCCCAAATTTAACTTGAATCTTTTACAGGCGATGATGAGCGGGAGATCGTTGTAGTGCTCTTCCTCCTGGTCGGTATCTCGGGCACCGAAACAGTCTCAGCCTCGGCAGCATTTATTTTGTCTAAAGTATCGATGTGTTTTCCGTACCAATCCGCTAACGGGGCTGCGCTGATGCCGTGCGCCATCACACTTAAAAATACCGTGATCACTGCAGCGGTGAAGATCGTCTCTTTGCCAACTAATTCTTCTGTTTCCAGAACTGTGAGTACATATAGGATTGAGGCAATGCCTCGCGGTCCGAACCAGCCCAGGAAAAGCACCGTCAGCGGACGCATTTTCACCCCTATCAGGCTGACAGCCACTGGCAGCATTCGCACTACAGTCAGGCTCAGTACGGCATAGAGCACGATGGTTGGGTTAATTCGCTCAAGCGCAGGGATCAGCATCACCATCCCGAATATAATATAGGTCAACAGCATCAGCAGCGTGTTCTCCACCTCAGCGAAATCATCCACGCGCTTCAATTGCTGGGCGCTGATCACATTGCCCGAAGTAATACCGAAGACAAAGGCAGCGATAAAGCCATTCCCGCCAACCACTTCAGCAGCCCCGAAAGTCAGCAAAACCAGCGCTAACCAATTGATTTTTTCGAATCCAGCCGACATCCAGCCGCTTTTCCTCCCCCAACCAATGTAGCGGGCTCCCAGGAAACCAACCACCGCACCTGCAAGAACACCAAAAACGATTTGAGATACCGCCAACCCTAAAAAGTAGCCAGTGCCTGCCTGTGTCTCACTTGAGACTGCTAAAGAGATGGCCAATATGAGAAACGGCATGGCAAAACCATCGTTTAAGCCGCTTTCGATGTTCAGCGCCTGGCGGATACGCACCGGAACCTTAGGATTTTCTACCACGCTCTGCCCCAGGCTGGCATCGGTGGGCGCCAGGATCACCGCCAGTACCGCTGCTTCCCAGATCCCCAATTGTCCAAACACTGCGGCCGCAGCTATAGCACCCAAGACCATCGTCAGCGGAAGACCAATCCCCAGCAGGCGCAGCGGCACGGTGTAAGAAGTTCTTACAGTCTTCAGGCTTATCCGGGAAGCATCCGTCGCCAGAACCAGCATCAAGGTTAGTTCAGCGATAATCTCCACCAGCGAATTATCGATAGATAAACTGAGCAGGTCTTTGAATAGCAGACCGGCACCTAAGCCGAACAGCACATACAGCATCGGTAGGGTGATCACCGTGTCGCGGATTCTCTGTGATACACCAGAGATCAGCAAGATACCTGCCAGTACAACTAACAAACCTATCGCTTCCAATTTAACTCCGTTAGTAATCGCTTATCTTATGATTTGTCTCACTGCCGTTTCAGTTCACGCACAGGATCATATGCAATTCTTAACGGTCACCATCACCCAGTTGCTCCCTGAGAACCTTGATTGATTAACACTTAATGGGCCATCTGATCGATACAAACTGTCACCGCCAGGATCACGACATCATCCTGCCCAGGCTCAACCTCCACGCCGTAGGAATCGCGCACCCGGAACCACTTCTTTGAAACTTCGGCTACCCTGTCACGCCCTTCACAGATGTTGTACTCGTGGTCCAGGATGTTGCCTTTCACTTCCAGGTCCGGACCATTTTTAATTTTGACTGAAAAGCGGTCACGGACAGGCGAGATGATGGCTTTCTTAACCATCGCAACTTGCTTGCCGTCCGGTCCTTCGACCTCCATGCTGTCCTTGACCCGCAGCATGCGCTCCTGGATCTTGCATAGTTCGTTGCCATGCGCATCTTCTATTTTCAACGTGTTGCGCACTCGCAGCGCTTTTCCATCCACTTTGAAAGCTTTTTGTCCATCCTGGTTCTCGATCCAGAAATCGTCGCCGATCGAAACCAGCTTCTCGCGCATCTGGTAGCGATTTTTCTCGCCCCCACCTCCAGACCTGCGATCCTCTCTTCTATCCTGTCGTTTTCCGCGTCTAATGATTACATTCCTTTCTTTTTACCTTTTTTGTGTAAGTTGTTGTGAGTGTATGGGAGTAAATCCCATACACTCATTGTTTATCACTGCCGCGCCATGATGCGGTGATACTTTTGATCTTCGGGTTCGAGGTGGCTGACGTCATCCTCTTCCATCCTTTACAAATTTTTCTTAAAAAGCAGCATTTGCAAATTGCTTTTTAAAGTCAGCCACTTTTTCGGCTGCCTCTAATACTGGGTGGTTTGATTACCACTTGAAGTTGGCGGCGGTCCCTGTTTGCTTTTCGAACCTCGACCGATCAACATCCCGATCACGACCAGTAAAAGAAACCCCAAACCAACCAGACATCCAACCGATAATCCGGCGCCGAAATACTGCGTGCTGGTTGTGGAATCTTCTACACCCGGAATTTGAATGACGACCGGATTACTGCCGCCTGGCTGCTCAGGTGCAGGTTGTTCAGGAGCAGGTTCAACTGGTTCTTGAGGCGCTGGTGGGGTTGGGTCTTGCCCAATTTGCCCGTATTCAGTGCTTATCAATTCCATCTTGAACGTATTGAAACCGGTCAAAAAGAAGCTCAGGATAACTATTGGTAGTAAAGCAAATAACCATTTACTTTTATTTCTGAACATATTATTCTCCTAATACAAAATTTTTTTATACTCAATAATTCATGCAATCTAAACAGAATGCTGGAAATCAAGGGTCAACAATCACCTGTAATTCCAAAACGTTGTAATTGCCTTCGCTATTTTCGGCCTCCAACCGGTACTGGTAAACGGCAGCCGCATCATAGCAATCTTCAAAGCTGTCCTGCAGTTGGGGATTAGATACGACCAAAACGCCATCCCGCAATAACCGCAGTTGGTCAGCATTGAACACTTCCCAATACAACGTCGCGCAGCCGCCAACATTGGTACGCTGCGGTTCTACATAAAATTTTTTATCGTCACTGCGAGCGGATTTTACGGAGCGTGACAGTCTGCTGAACTTTAGGAGATTGCTTCGTCACAAAAACCGCACCTTGCAATGACGTTAACCTTAATCTTTATCTTCTTCCATCTCCTCAGCCGCAGCCTCTTCGGCGATGGCTGCCCCGATTTCTGCCGCGCCCCTGGCACCCTGGGCGACACCTTCAGCGGCAATATCACGGGCTGCCGCTTCCAGTTCGTCAGCAGCGGCTAATTCTTCAACTCCTTCAACCGCTAATTCGACACCGGCTTCGGCCAGTTCCTCACTTTCCACAGCCAATGCCTCAGCAGCGATCTTTCTGAGCAGCCCTTCATCCATCTCGTTGGCGCCAAGTTCTCTGATTTCCGCGCCCGTGGCCGCTAATACATTTGAGAGCGCCCGCGCGCTGGCCGCCTGCATAATCACTTCAACAGCCACTTCCTGGAGCTGCTCGCCTCTATCCTCCAGGATAGCGGATAGCACCGGCATCTGCATGGAGGCGACCACATCGCTCAGCGTCCACATCTCACCCGCTAACCGGGCTACCTCCAGGCCCAATTTCACATCCTCCAAACTCATCAGGCCAACCACGGCGCTCATGGTGTCCACATCCTTGGAGGCCAGAATCATTTCAGCGCCTTCGGCGATATCATCTGTCCCGGCGGCGGAGACAACCTTGCTCAACTGCGCCATGCGTTCGGCTACAACTTCGGCATCTAAAGCCCTGGTCACGTCGCTGACTCCAGCAGCACCCGCTAATTTAGCGGCCGCATCTAAATCATCAGCTACCTCCAGGGTATCGGCGGCATCTTGCATGTCTGCAATGCCTTCCACGGCGGTTTCAACCGCCTCGTTTTTCAGTTCTTTTTTTGATTTTTTCTTCTTTTTAGCCATTTTTATTCTCCTAATTACCATTCGTATTGGATTTTTTTACTTAATTATTACCGGCGCCGGGAGGTCCGGCATCCAGTCCGGCGAGCAGCTCTGCGGTTGGTATGGCCGGGTGTACGGCGCGCGGTGCGGCGCGAGGTTCGGCGACCGGTAGAGCGGGGGTCCCACCGGGCCGGCGCGAGGTCCGGCGTGAGGTGCGCCTGGCAGTACGCCTGGCTCTTGGCATAAATTAACCTCCTTTCACAAATATGTTAATTTAATCCGCGAACAAGCCAACTATAAACAGTGCAAAAACAACCACTAAACCTACTTGCAAAATCGCCGTCAGAAAAATCGTCAGCACGACATTTAGCAATTTAATCAGTGCTGCCACGAACATAATACGATTGGGTTTAGTTGATTACTGGCACGTTTTCGACATTCTCCGCGATAACCCAATCGGCGCTAACCCAACCAATACCATCTGGCGAGATTGTTGTCGGTAAATCAACAGCCCACCAACCGCCATCAGAGCTTTTTCCCACTACACTCCCTGTGGTTCTCAGGGGAGCCAAGCCGTAAATGGGATATTCTGTCCCAGGACCGCTCCGAACGTTAACGACATCGGTTGTAGTTACTTTTGGATCATTCGCTCCAGCCGGTGGGACTTCGGCAGGCGGGGGTAAAGCGGGTGGTTCTACCACTGGAGCATTTTCCGCATTCTGGGCAGTAACATATTGACCACTCACCCAAGCATTTCCTGGAGGTATTACTTGAGGATTTACTGCAATATTCCACCAACCTCCATCTGGACTCACTCCTATGACCTGTGCCTGGGAACCGGCAGGAGCAACGCCATATGATGGATAATCTGTGCTCGGCCCGCTTCGTACATTGATGGCATCATTTGCAGTCACCACCGCCGCACCGGGAGCGGGAGTTGGTACGCTTACTTCCGGCGGTACCGGAGTTGGATTTGCGTTTCCAGTAGTTGTGCTATCCTGATTGCTCAGGGCCACATAAGCAAGAATGGCAATCACAATAATAACGACAACGCCGATAATTACCATCCAAACTTTCGAGGATCCTGATTCATTATCTTGAGTTGGTTGATCAGACATATTCAATTACTCCTTTCACCTGTCAATCGATATTCCAATTCTTTTTTACTACTTAATTTAATAAAACTTACACGGTGGGGCTAGGATCCTTCATAGCCCGGAAGGCGTTTGCGGCCGGCACCTCCCGCATACCGGACTAAGTCCGCCACAAACATCAAACCGAGCCACAGCCAGTCCCAGCCGATTATCCCACCAGGTGCGCAGTCCAGCTTCCAGGATGGTTACTTGAAGTACTCTCTATCCTTGGTCAGACCGTAAATAACCAGTATCCAGACTACAACCATCATCAAGCCCCAGAATGGTACGCTGGGGATGTAAAGGAACCATCGACCGGCACTCAAGGTAGCGATGATGAGCCCCGCATAATAACCAAATTTCCTTCCCTGCAATACAGCCGAGGCGGCTATGAAGGAAATGATGGCGACCAGGCCGTCGAAAAGCCCGTACCAGAGCCAGTCGATCCTGATCCCAAATGCCGAATACTTAAGCAAATCCGGGACGCCCCAGCCGATGCACATGGCCATAAATGAAAACATGCTGACCCCAAACAACATCATGCCGGCAAATACTGCCCAGCCGGACAACGGTTCTTCTTCATAATAAACATCTTGTTCTACATTTTCAGGTTCTGTTGACATGCTATTCTCCTTATTATTATGCTGCCCCGTAATGGAAGGCATTTAATGAATTAATTGTAGTTTGTGCTCATTATAGGCTGCGATTTTCCCTGGTAGCGGGAACCGCAGCCTTAAAGAATTTTCGATAGTACCTCCTTTCTGGCAGCCTGGTTTCGCCTTTTTGTAGGTAGGAGGCTTAGACCTTTACTCAGGCGTAATGCCTAAGCCTCCTCTTTTTTTGACCTGCTTCCATTATATGTACCAGCCACAATGTTAGACTGACTTGGTTAATTTGAGAAGGTTGAATCACAGCAGCAGCTGGAGCTGTTAGTTTGTAACCAAGTTAACTTTCTGGCCTGATCTAGTTGTAATGATTTCTCTAAATTTTTAATAGGATTTGGGCCTCCTTTATCGAATAGAATATTTCTCTGACTAGTTGTTCATCTCTCATCTTACAATCGTGCTTGTATCAGGGATTTGGTCGGCCGCGGCTTCGTAAAGCCCGTTTTGGATTGGAACGCCGGTGATGCCGACATAACCCAAAAACTTGGGCACGACCAGCGCCGCTACCGTCAAGCCGGCGATCAGGTCTGGACGAAACCAGTGTCGTTCATACGCCGGAGCCCATTGCAATATGGGCAAAATGCGCGCAATCCCGCCCGGTTCTGTCCGTGTTGATTGGGATGTTGCAGTCATTTTTGTTTCCTCCTCATCGGTAAGCTCTTAAATACCTTTTGCAGCAACGATTCGGCCGGAATCTACAGCCTCTACCAGAAGCTGGTAATCGGCCTCGGTTTGATCGGCGTAGGCCATGGCAAAGTTGGCAACGGCCTTATCAAAGTCATTGCCTTTGCCTAAATATCCGGAAATTGCTGAAGGGTCCCCGGTGCGGGCGTGGGCGCGGGCCAGACACACCGCACACAATTCAAGGTAAGTCTTGAGGCCTTCTTCACTCGTCTTGGCCACATTGACTGAGCCCTTCATATCTTTGAGCTGCCGCCAGTAATAATCAGTACCTGAAAGTTCACCTCTGTGCCATCCGAGAAAAATATCATTGGTGGTTTGCATCAACTGCTGGCCAATGACGACGCGTTGCGCATATTGAGAATATGCGTGGGGCGGTAAATACGCCTCCAGCGCGGAGGGACCGGCTTCTTTCAGCTGCAGAATCAAACCATCATCATCCGCGCCGCCTTGCAGCAGAGCGATCATGCAGCGCGTGCCGACGCTGCCAACCCCGCCGACGCGCAAGGCACCATCAACGATCTTATAACGTGACAAGAGGTACCGTTTTTCATCGTCCAGGCTTCCCAGATACTGCTGCCAGGTATCTTCTATAGCCGTTTCTGATATAACAGCCAAATCTTCTTCGGCAACAAATTGGACCAAGTTTTCAGCTCGTAAAGGGATCAGCAGCGGCGGCTCAAGTCTGATTTGGCGACGGCCGTCGCTGTCGATGTAGGTTAATTTGGCTAGCGTTTGTTCCTGGGTTTTCGACCGTGCCTTATCAAGCAAACGCTGTGTTGCCTTGCGTGCCTTTTTGGAAGAGCGTTCGGCAAAGACATCCAGCAAGGCGTCCGCATCCACATAGAAGTACCAGACGTCGAGCGTGGGCATCTCCGAAAAACGGGTCATTGCCCGTCGGTAAGCGCGTACCGCCTCCTGGGCGAGGCCGTGGTTCGTTGTATCGCTGAAGCCGTTGTTTCGTCCAGCAACCGCAGCGCTGGCTGCCAGCCTTTTAACATCCCATTCCCAGGGCCCGGGAAATGCCTCGTCAAAATCGTTGAGATCGAATACCAGGCGCCGTTCCGGGGAAGCAAAAAGGCCAAAGTTGGAGAGATGGGCATCCCCACATAAGATGACCTGCAAGCCGCTGGTGGGCGTTTGGACTAGATCGGCCGCCATCACCACTGCCGAGCCGCGCAGAAAAGCAAAGGGTGAGACCAGCATCCGGCCATATTTAATCGGCAGCAGTCGCTGCAAGCGCCCTTCATCCTGGGCTTGCAGTAAGTCCAGGGGATTTGGCCGGTCGGCTGCCGGCTGCCAGTCGCCGTGACTGGTGTGCGGTACCCGCTTGCGCAGCGTTTTACCATATTTCCGACGTTGGGATCGGGATCCCGTTGCCTGTGTTTTGTCTGTTTCGGACACAATAATCTCCTATTCCGGTGCAGCGGAGTGCGCTTGCATTGCTTGCAGTCGTTTCACTGCCTCGCGGCGAATAAAAACCGGAACAAATATTTGTATCGGAGCGCTTTCATACCTTGGGATCATCTCCTTGAGCGTTTCTTGGATAATGGACAGGCTGATAGAGCCTTTCAGATCATGAAATATCTCATTGGCGATTTTGTCGATATCCCAATCCGTTTTATTATTGCTAACAGAATCATTTCGGAGCTTCAACTCACTATTGGCCATTTTTGTTTTTAGCATTCCTTTGTCAAAATATACAGCTTTCTCTCCTTCAACTGAGCGTTTGAAGGTTAGGTAGTCTCTTCTCTTCGTACAAGACGCGTGTTAGTGATCAGGACATAGAGGCTGTTCAGATTCATGGGAATTTTGATTGATAATACATATTCATTCAAAATTTAGTAAAACTAGCTTCACCATTGAATACTCTCTTTTGAATTTTTTTCTCCTTATCCTTGCTTGATTTGAAATAACTAATCAAATGTCAAAATAGTTCTAAGTACGCAGAATCTTTTTTGTAGCCTTTCACCTCCTTCACGAACATTCAAACTTATTCTTCCTTCTCTTCAACCTCGTCTTCTGGCGATTCATCCTCGGCTGCGGCATATGCATCCACGACAGCCGCGCCTTCTTCAGTGGCCACCCCGGCTTCATAAGCAACCTCATCTTCTGTAGCCACGGCAACTTCATAGGCGATGCCCTCTTCAGTGGCTGCTGCCTGACCTGCGACCACACCTTCAGGCGTAACGACCAAACCCTGGATATCAACCGCCTCGTCTCCCACGGCGGCGCGCTTGGCGACCACCCCTTCTTCGGTGACCGCGAAGGCATAAGCCACATCCTGGCCGGCATCGAGTGTAGCCGCGATGTCTGATGCCATCGATTCGACCACTTCATCTATGTTCTGGTCGATCTCCTTCATGACCTCCTTATCCACCTTAACCTGCTCAAAGATGCCGATGAAGGCTGAATTTCCGGGCTTGAGCACATCACCAATTTCCTCCAGGCGTTCATCTGGAATGCCAGAATCACGCAATGCTGCCGCACTTCCACCGATGACACCTCCAGCAGCGGCGCCGGCTACGAGTCCAGCGGGTCCTGCGAATAGACCCAGAGCGCCGCCGACAACAGCACCAATACCCGCGCCAGGGCCGAAGCTCATGTCGCCAGTTTCCTTGATCTTGACTTTGCCCTCTGGATTTTTGCGGACGACAGCCAGGTTTTTGTAGTTGAGCTGACCAGCGTTCTGAGCAGCCTTGAGCTCATCTGCAACCTGGTCGGCAGCCTTCTCATCTTGGAAGGCAGCCACGACAATGTTTACGGGTACACTTGACATTTTTCTCCTCCTGATAGTTTTTTCTAATCTGGTCCAAAGAACCGGTTTGCCAACCTTTAACTATCTTTGGCAAAATACAGATTCGCCAATACGAAGATTCAAACAGAACATTTTTTTGGGTAGTAATCCCCCAATTTTCGATTACCGGTTAATCGTATACAGCCACCTCCTTCAAAATATCTTCCAGAGATCCACATGAAGTTCCTTTTATAAGAAAATGGTCGGCGCCCGCAGCCAGTGCCTGCCCTTCATAAGATGAGTACATCGAATAAACGATCACTTCTATCTCTGGCCAGCGGCTTTTAATCAAACGGGTCGCCTCAATCACATTCATTACCGGCATGTGCGCATCCATTAATACGACATCGGGTTGTGTTTCTTCTACAATTGCCAGTGCCTCGCGGCCGTTGGCAGCCTGTTGAATGGCCTCAATATGCGCGCTGAACTTAAGGACCGCTCTCACTCCTCTGAGAGTCGTTTCCTGGTCATCGACAACCAGAAGTCGAATTTTAGCGGTCACCGAATAATACTCAGGTTGGCAATTGAAATCATAACCACCATGATTAATCTAATAATAGATTAGACTAAAAATTCCCCGTTGTCATCTGCATAGTGTTGAACTTTTATTCCACAAAAAAAGCCACCTTTAGGTGTCTTCGGATAACAATTGTGGCAAGTGTTGCAACAATTGTTGTCAGCAAAATGTTTATACATCCATCCTTTCCGCATCCGGGCCCGCGCATGACGGAAGGAATATACTGATTACATTCATCGCCTGGCCGGTGATGAAGGGCAGGACTGGCGGGCATTCAAGAGCCTCACCTTCCACCTTCAAAGCACCTTCAAGGTCATCTTCTGCAGGGAAGACAATCTCCCGACCTATCAGGACCAGCAACCGGGTGCGCTCAAGAATCTGAATAGATGAAGATCCTCGCTTTGGTTTAAGTAACCATACTCGGCAGTGGTATCGATTATCAACCTGTGGACTCCTGATCGTTTT
>CBFDCK010000045.1:0-20911 GCA_965603285.1 uncultured bacterium | reverse complement strand
CCGTCTTCCATGACCAGACGTCGCCAATCGGTGCTCTCCCACAGCATCTTACGCACATCTTCTTCAGATTCTAATAGGGAGCGATAGCGCGAATCCGGTTGGGAGGCTAATTGCTGCGGCGGTGCGTCCTCAATAATCCTGCCGTCTTCGATCACCAGGACACGTGGAAAAGTCATAGTTTCGCTCACATCATGCGTAATGCAAAATAAAGTGGCATACTGCCATAAGTCGCGTGTCTCTGCTAAAAGCCGGGTTCGTTTTGGCCGGTCTAACCCGCGGAATGGTTCATCCAATATCACCAATCGAACATCCGGACGCAGCATTGCTCGTCCCAGGCGCACTCGCTGACCCTCACCCCCTGAAACCAATCCGCCTCCTTCCCCTAAAGTTGTTCTCAATCCTTCTGGAAGACGCTCTAGAACATCAAATAAATCAGCTTTTTGTATGATCGTCCCGACCGCTGGTGTTTCTACATATTCCATGCCATAGCGCAGGTTGTCGTAAAATGAGCGGTTCCAAAGTTGTACTGCTGGATCAACCCATGCCGTCTCCAGTCTTAGATTCTGGACGAGTTCACCATCCAAGATTTCACCATCAACCAGAATTCGACCACTTGAGGGACGGTGCCATCCTAATAACAAACCTACCAGGCTCGACTTTCCGGCACCTGATAACCCTATCACGGCAACATGTTCGCCAGCTTTGATATCGAGATTTATCCCTTTCAGTATCTTATGTCCCCCAGCTTGTACAACCACATTCTCCATCACGATACTAACAGATTTCTTGTCCTGCTCCTCAGAATCATCCTTTATGTCCCGCTCTCCTTTGTCTGTGATCCAGGAAGCTTCTTCGTCTGGCGCGCCCATAGGTTCCAGCAGACGCAGAACACGATTTCTGAGCATGGGATACTGCTGGATCTGAAAGGCAAACTCCTGACCCAAGGTGGGAAGCCTGAGTGTCCAATAAAAAAGCAACAAGATTTCACTTGCCTGCCCGCCTTTCGCGATGTAATTCATTACGATCAGGATTGAAAATATCGAATAAAGTACCGTACCCAAAGACTGGACGTAATTTGCGGTGTTGAAATATTCCCATCCGGAACGCGTCCATTCAACTAAACGGCTCTCGTACTGCCGGCGCATTGCTCTCTCTGCGCTGTGGCTCTTGATCGGAACCAATCCCAGCAAGGCATCCAAATAGAATCGGCTTAATGCTCCAATATGGGTGCGCATCTTCAGATCACGCTCTTCCAGGATCGGTTGGCTCAGGAATGATAGTGCTATAAAGACTATCGTGCCGCCAATAGCAAACGGCGCGCTGATCGGGTCCAACCAGATCACTCCCAAGGTGGTGAGAATTAATTGAAATCCAGTTTTTAATAATCCAAAACCGAGGGATGGCAGAGATCGAAGTTGGCGCAGGTCATGGGCTCTCTGGGTCATGTCGGAGGTAAGGCGGCTGCGGAAGTAGCGGTCTCCCAAACGCGGGATCTTTTCAAGCAGGGCGACTCGTAGACGCGTTTCCAGGCGGCGTCCCATCCGCAGGATAGCACTGCTAACCGGAAAATCTAATAACAGGGGAGCCAGCACAAAAACCATCAGTATGATTGCAGCCCAAACCCGTTGGGAGATAGATCCCAATTTACCCCCGATCAGTATCACGCCCTGCAGCAGCAGGGCTTCTATCATTACGGTAAGAGTGGCCAGGAAAAGCGCAAACGCCACAACTGTAGGTGTTAATAGACCGTCCTCGCGCAACGTCTTCAAGATTTCCTTTTCCGGGCGGTAGGATGGTTCTTTTAGAGCTGCCTCCAGGTCTGGTGGTAGAGGACTGGTGATTTCCACCGTAAGTTGACCAGTTTCAGAATCAATTTCCACTTCTTCTCGAGGACCTAAAATGCGTACCAGTACCGCTCCGCGCAGGATTAATTGATCTACCTCCTCTTCTGGCGGGATCTCTTCGGAATCTTCTTTTGCCGGAAGCACAGACCAGTAAATTGCAGGTATTTGCAGTCCACCTCCCGCTGGGCTTGCTGATATTTCATTGGGTGATTTCAGGTCAATATCTGGAATCGGAGTTTTCAGACCGAGCGCATAAAATCGTTCCAGAACATTGGCAGCCTGTTCCCCTGGGACCAGTCCTTTGGAGCGTACAATTGATGCAACCATGCGTGTAGCCGAATCCAAGGTCGCAAGGGAACGCCAGCCTGGGTCTTCAGTGGCAGATTCGATCAGCTTTGCTGACTGGTCAGCTTCAATTCTTAAATCTACCAACCTGCGTCTCAGTGGTCCAATGAACCCCTGGGTGCCTGCCCAGGTCCGCCAATCTGCAGTCGCCACCTGGTAGGAATGGATATATAATTCTTCCTGGAACTTTTCCCAGGTAGGCCAGCGCCTGCCGGTTGCAGGGTCCATCACCTGTAGGAATTTTCCTACTTGTCCCCATACGACTAAAAAGTGCGTCAATCCATTTGGCAGGTGGATTACAACGATTGCGGGCAGCGCCTGGGCTTCTGGCAGCAGCAAGTGATCCGTGGGGATCATAATCTGCTCAGCCCTCAAACCCAACTGGATCGCCAAATCTTCAATAGTGTTGATTGAAGTGCCATCTACATCTGTCTGGCATGCTTCCCGCAGGCGACCATAGCTGACCGGAATATTAAACCCTTCCAGGATCGACTTAAGTGCTGCCGGTCCGCAGTCCATTGCCGAAGTTTGGACGACTTCTGGCGCCAGAAATCGTTGTCCAGGCACTGGAGTTGTAAAGAACATTACTGGTTCGACCGTCCGGATTGTTGAGGACTGAGGGGGATATCTGCTTGATTTGAAAATGACCCCGAAGATTGCATCACCAGTTCTGCTGGTGTAAGGTACTCGACTTCGACCTCCACTTCGCCTTTTAACCCCTCTTGGAAAATGTCCATTGGCACGTCATCAGCCACGATTACAAACTCCACCTGATTGCTTTCTGTTTGTGTCCCGATGACAATCGCCGGAACGCTGATCGATCTTGAATCCCCACCGGCTTTAACCTTTAAAACCGCATATTGCCCAGATTGAATTCGTTCCATAGCCTGGTCTGTAAATTTAGCAGTGAATTGCTCGTTTGGAGATAATTTCACATCCGCACTATGCTCATAGAGAGTAGTTTCAACTCCAAAAAACCAGATGATCAGCAGCACAAGAATCACAATAAACAGGATCATTCCTATAATTGAGGCTCTGAAGTTATCAGATTTAAGGGAACGCATTGAGCGTGAAAATTGAGTTGACACAATCGGCTCCGTATGCCCCGCCTGAAATGTAAGGGGCGAATATTAATTGGGAGAAAAATTCTTTGTAATCTCCGTGGGCTCTATGGTAATTCATGAATTATTATAAATGAAAAAACCGACCTGACACTGGTCCTTGTTCAGCGATTACAAAAACCTAAGACGAATGTCTTAGATGCTGGAGGATGAACATTCCATTAAATGTCACTAGTTATTACAGGATTGCTGGAAAGGATTAAGAAGTCCTGGGAAACGGGGTAAAATTAGCCAACATGGCAACAACAGGAGAGCAGCTTTATGCGGCTACCTGGCCAAATTCCCGCTTGGGGGAATTACTGGAGAATCTGGCTCGGCGAGCGAAGCTTAATTCACACCCCTTAAACCTCCCGGAACCTCCTGGGGAGTTATTTTCGGCTGGCGATCAAGCGCTTGACCGTTGGCTTGATGTGGCTGCCGCTCACCTAGGGTTGGAAGCCGAACCAGTCGATACCACTTACTCCGAAGTAGAACAGTTCCTCCAGGCAGCCGGTCCAGCCATCCTTCAGCTTCCGGTAGAATCATTGGACGATCAGCCTAATGAATCATTAGACAGTCAGCCTCGCTATCTAGGGTTGATACGGGGGGGCAAGAAAAATGTTAAGGTAATCACACCTGATCTTCAGGTGAGAAAACTACGCACGGATACGATCCGTTCCGCTCTGTGTTTTCCCTATGAAGCCCCAATTGAGGATGATATCGACCAGCTTTTATTGGACGCTGAAGTTCCCCCTGAAAGAATAAATCATACTCGCAAGGCGATACTGCGAGAACAGCTCGGGTCTCAGCGCATCGAGACCGGATGGTATCTGCGTCTCTCTCCCGGCGCTAAGTTAGGTGTGCAGTTTCACCAGGCGGGTGTATACCGTCCCCTGCTTGTCCAGTTCGGTTTGTATTTTTTCCAACAACTCTTATTCATCGCTTCCTGGATTGTGCTCGGGCGGGCATTGTTCCAGGGTCATTTCGATTATGGTTGGCTGCTAGCCTGGGCGATTCTGCTTTTCTCAACCATCCCGATTCAAATCATCGTCAGTGATTCACAAAGCGAACTCTCATTAACAATGGGCGCCATATTTAAACAGCGCCTCCTTTTCGGAACACAGAATTTGGAACCCGATGAAATCCGCCACTTAGGTATGGGGCAATTTCTAAGCCGGGTGATGGAATCCGAAGCAGTGGAAATGCTTGCTTACAGCGGCGGCTTTATGGCGCTGTTATCCTTCATAGAGCTTGGATTTGCATTTTTTATCCTATCGAAAGGAGCCGCTGGTTGGCTAAGCGTAGCCATGTTGTTAGTTTGGGTACTGGTAACGTTCTTTATCCTCTGGCGTTATTACCAGATTAGTCGAGAATGGGCGCGAGCTTACCGTGAGATGACCAATGATCTTGTTGAGCGTATGGTTGGTCACCGCACGCGTCTCGCTCAAGAAGACCCTCTTTACAGACACCAGGCTGAGGACCAGGCTTTGGATCGCTACTTGAAGCTCTCGATGAACATGGATCATATTGGTATTTGGGTTACTTCCACCATACCACAAGGTTGGATGCTGGTCGGGCTTGCAAGCCTTGTCTTTCCATTCATCAGCGGTTCTGCCTCTCCACAGACAATGGCCATCAGCTTGGGCGGCATCCTGTTAGCTGCAAATGCGCTTGGAAAAATGACAGGCGGCGCCCAGAGTTTAATGAGCCTGATGATTGCCTGGAAGCAGGTAGGTCCGCTGTTCGACGCCGCTCAACGACCAAGGGACGTCCATTCCCCTGATTTTGTACCATCCCAAAGAGTTAACTATGAAGTTCAGATTCTTCCTGGATCAATGCCTTCCAGCCAGGAAGATAAGCAGCCATTGATAATGGCGCGTGATGTGACATATAGATATCGACCCCAGAGCAAACCCGTCGTAAATGAGGTTTCTCTTTCCATCAATACCGGCGACCGTTTGTTGTTGGAAGGACCTTCTGGCGGTGGAAAATCAACACTGGCTGCCATATTGTCTGGCTTGCGCAACCCTGAATCAGGCTCTTTGTTGTTATGGGGTTTTGACCGCCAGATCATGGGCGCAGAGGAGTGGCGGCGAAACGTAGTTATGGCGCCCCAATTCCAGGAAAACCATGTGTTCAATGAGACCTTCGCTTTTAACCTTTTGATGGGTCGCCGCTGGCCGCCTCGTAATGAGGATCTGCAGGAAGCGGAGCTTATCTGCCGCGAGCTCGGTTTAGGTGAATTGCTCGACCGCATGCCCTCCGGGTTCCAGCAAATGCTGGGGGAGAGTGGTTGGCAGATCTCGCATGGTGAGCGCAGCCGGATGTTTATTGCCCGCACTTTATTGCAGAACGCTGATCTGGTCGTGCTTGACGAGAGTTTTGGAGCTCTTGACCCTGAGAATCTGAACAGGTCTTTGAAGTGTGTGCTCAACCGGGCGCCAACCTTGGTCGTGATTGCACATCCATGAATCGCAATCACTTCTTAAAGTTGATATATAATTGGCAAAGATTTGATTTGCACTTAATAAGATTATTCAATTTGCTGCAAAGTTTATAGAGAATTTTGTGTAAATCTCAGAGACCTCATTGGAAAAAATACCAAGGAGCTCTTCAGAATTAAAAGTACAAATATGGCAAAAATGTTAACAGAGCTGATATGGAAGTAAGAACCGGAATTACTGCTGGTCAAGGATTGGGTGACACTATCGCCGATTTTACTCACCGTACGGGTGTTGATAAACTGGCATCAAAATATGAACAAATCACCGGCGTGCCCTGCGGTTGTAAAGAGCGCCAGGAAAAACTTAATGATTTATTTCCCCAGCCTGTTGGTTTGATCATATGAAACACATACATCGCCAAATAATGTTGGTAGTGATAATATTGTCCGTCCTTTTGGTTGCTGGATGTAGATCCTCACTTCCTGCTGGCTGTCCACCGGATTGTATTAGCGAAAATCTGTCTGGTAAGGACTTGTCCGGAGTGAACCTCAGCAAAGCCCGTTTAATGGATGCCAAACTCATCAAAACCGATCTGACAAAAGCCGATCTATCTGGCGCTGACCTGAGCGGAGCATTTTTAAACGAGGCCAATCTCGAGAGTGCTTACTTGAATAATGCAGTTCTGGTCGGTGCAGATTTTACAAAAGCCAATCTGCGCAATGTGGAATTGGACAATGCTGACCTCAGGGGCGCCATCCTGCTCGATATATCCATGATCGAAGTCGATCTGACGTCTGCTCAATTGTCTGGGGTGACTTTAGATGGCGCAGAACTTATCGGCTGTGATTTAAGAGATATTAGACTACCGGGTATCTCTATCAACAACGCCAATATAAGTGGTTCTAAGTTGGAAGGAGCTGACCTTGCCGGAATAAAAGCCAGCCTTTCTGACTTAAGCGGGACCTCCCTTGAGGGCGTCTACCTGAACGGGGCTTTCCTGAACCTGACCCGCTTTGTGGGCAGTGAAATGATTGATGTGAACCTGTCTGGTGCCACGATGTTCGGCGCCGATTTGACCGGCGCAAATCTTAGCAATGCTGAGCTGGATGGTGTTATTTTAATTGGCGCCAGCCTGAATGGAGCCGACCTGCGGGGAGCCGATTTGACAGGCGCCCTTCTGGTATTGCCCATCCCTCCCGGCGAAGAATATGAATCTTATGATGAATTGAGCGGTGCGCCTTTGTTAAGCGACATTGGTAAGACCGATTTATTGAAAGTGTTGTTGGATCCTTTAGTTTTAGACCTGCCCGAGGTGCAATTGAAACCGTTATTGAAAGATGCCTCCCTCCAGGGAGTGATTTATAACGACGATACGATCTGGCCAATCGGTTTTGAGAGACCACCTTCAGCCGTTAACCTGGAAAAGAATCATGATTTTCTACAACGATCACGGTGATCAGGTAGATTTCTGGATAGATATAAGTATTCTCTGTGGTAATAATTGGTCTCAGACCTAAATAGAACCAAAATGATAAAGTAGAGTTTTAATCAGAAACAGACTATGGGACAAAACGATACTTCCACCCCAAAAACAAGGAGCATTTGGCGTTTTGCGCTGGTGCTGCTTCTGGTTGCTGTGATCATCGCAGTAATATTTCTGCTTATACCAAGTTTCCGCTGTCCCCCTTTATGCACTGGTATGGATTTAACTGGAAAAAACTTCCGTAGTAAGAGATTGGATAATATTAACTTCAGCAATGCCGGATTGGATGGTGTGGATTTTACCAGCGCAACCCTCAACCATGCCAATTTTTCCGATGCTGACCTTACTGGCGCCGATTTTTCTGGAGCATCACTGGTGGAAGCTGATTTTACCGACGCGGAATTAATCGGAGCAAACCTGACAGGTGCGAATATGACGGCAGCCGTTCTGGATGGAGCCGACCTCAGCGGCGCTAATCTGTCAAATGCCACCCTCACCAGCGTCGATTTCACTCAGGGTGTGTTCCTGAATGCGGCGGACTTCGACAAATCGATCCTGGTTAACACCAAGTTCGCCGCTGTTGACCTAAATGGAGCCCAACTAACCAATGCCAATTTATCCGGCGCTGACCTGAGTGGAGCACTCCTGGATGGAGTCAATTTGACTGGCGCCAATCTTAAGGGCGCCCTGTTAACCGGGGTCAGCATGCTCGGCGCCACGCTTGAGGATGCCAGTATGTTTGGAGCAGATATGACAAATGCAAAATTGGCTGGGGTCTTCATGAATAACTCGAGTTTGAGTGGCGTTTTCTTGGTTAATGCAGATCTCACGGGCGCCAGCATTAGTTACACAGGGTTATTCGGTGCAAATCTGATCGATGCGCATCTTGATGATGTTCACTTTTCAGGAGTGGGACTTTCGGGCGCCAACATGGAAAACACATCACTTCTGAATGCCGATTTTGATATCCTTGTTCAGGAAGACAATCAAATCATTCCTGTCTATTTAGAAGGCGCTAATTTACACAACAGCCGGCTAGCGGGTAGTTTCCTGGCAGGTGCCACCCTTGCCGGAGCGGACCTTTCACATGCCGACTTCAGTGAGGGCGGGAAGCGTGATCTCAAGGTTGTCCATATTTATGATGTCGGTGAAGAGAAAATCACTCTGCAGCCCAGCCTGGCTGGCACAAACCTTAGAGGCGCAAATTTTCGGGATGTTACCCTTATCTCGGTTGATTTACAAAGAGCTCAACTGGAGGGCGCTGACTTCCATAAGGCTGACCTGCGAAATTCTGATTTTAGCAGAGCCATCCTTTCAAACGCCAACTTAAGCGGCGCCAACCTGGAAGGAGCGCTTCTGATTGAATCTGATTTAACTGGTGCTAACCTGGCGGGTGCAGACCTCGGTTATGCAACCCTTACAGATTTTGTTCTTGATCAGACCACTTTTGTTAACGTTGATAATATTGAATTTCCTCCCAACCTCTCTTACGAGGGATTTAAGGTGGAGCTGTTGAACGCAGATTGCACGGATGGGATTTTCTTGTTAGAGGATGGTGGGTCTCTTGAATCCTCGCCAGTCAATTATCTTAAGGATGAAGGTCGCCAGTTCTATTCCCATGGAGAATGGGAGCAGGCGATTGTCTATATATGTGCGGCAGACATGACCGCTACTGAGTGGGGGGGTGATGTGGGGTTCGTTTACCTGGCCGGGGTGAACATGAGCGAATCCGACCTTTCAAACACCGATTTATCACAAGCCATTTTGGAGGATGTAATAGAAGTTGGGGGAATGAGATACAATTTGGCTGCCGATCTCACAGACGTTACTTATGATGAATTCACCATCTGGCCTCCTGGTTATAATCCCCCCCCAAAGAAAAAGGGGACGGAGTACTAGCGCTCAGGAAAATTGATCGTGACAAAAACAATAACGATAGCCAACCAAAAAGGCGGTGTCGGCAAGACCACCACCGCAGTCAACCTTGCTCACGGACTTGTTCTGGAGGGTAAAAGGGTGTTGTTGGTCGACCTCGACCCCCAGGGTCAGTGTGCCACCATTTTGGGGCTCAAGCAAGAACCAGGCGTTTTTAACCTGCTTGTCGCAGAGCAGACATTAGCGCAGGTCACTCGTACCACCGACCGGAAGGGTTTGTTTGTAGTATTGGGTAATTTAAAAACAGCAACCGCTCAAACTGTAATCAGTGTACAACGCAGTCCCGTTTCGTATACTTACGAGAAAATTGTCCACCCTGCTTCAGAAGACAACTATGATTACCTGATCATAGACACGCCTCCCAGCGTAGGGGAACTGCAGGTGCAGTCTTTATGGGCAAGCGATGGTGTTCTGATTCCTTGCTCAGTAGATTACCTGTCTTCCGATGGTGTATTCAGCATCATCGAAACACTAAATAGGATTGGTCAGGAATTTGATTGGAAAGGCAGCGTCCTGGGAATTTTACCGACATTTTATGACAATGTTACCAGGGAGAGTAAAGCCACACTGCGTGATTTACGTGAAAATTTCGACCAATTAGTACTCCGAAGAATTCACCGCGCGACCATCCTGCGCGAATGTGCCGTCGAAGGTAAGACCATTTATGAATTAGCCCCTGCCAGCCGGGCTGCAAAACAATATTCGCGATTGGTCGAGTCAGTCCTCAATTGGGAGTGAAACCTCCCGCGGGAGGGTAATTAAAATACAAAGCAGGCAAGTGTGACTACTTGCCCGCTTTTTTCTATAGATAAGCCGTAATTTATGTGCTAGGAAACCTCTTTCCATGGTGCATCGGACTTTCCTTATGCTGCGGCTGCTTCCGATGTATTTACATCTTCTTTCTTACGGCGGCTTGTACTTTTTTGGGCTGCTTTGGTGCTGGCTTTAGTTTCGCTTTTATCCTCGGCTTGTTCAGCTACCTCTTCGGCTTCTAGATGTGCTTGCCGGGCTTTACGATATTCCTGGCTGTATACCACTACTGCTTCCACATACACCTGCATCAGCGCTGGATTGTTATCGTATACACCTTTTTCAAGCGCGGATAGATCATAACCCAGTCCCTTGGAATAATTCGCCAGTGTCTGGGTAAACTCTTCAGTTTCTTCATCGGAGAGATCTGACAACCACTCCTTAAAATTGTCCGGCAGATATTCTGCTCCTGGACCGGTCACCCATTCTTTAAACGAATCACCATCTTTTCCGCGACCTACTCGAACTTGGACCCAGTCCCCTGCCTTGCCAGTCCAGCTCTTGGAAGTGCTTGTAACCTTCTCTGTGGCATCGTCTATATGTTCACTATATTTGCTGCGTGATAAGTAATAACCTATAACAATGGCAGCAATTATTAACAGTAACAAAGCTATCATGATGTTTCTCCTTGTCTAAAATTCAGGATTTAGATTTGCGCCATTTTGCAATGAAATAACCGACCACTAAAGCAATAACAAGCAGTACTAAAAGTTCCATTGAACACCTCTTGACTATCTAGAATGTATTTTCGAATTGAAGTCATCCAAGCGTTGATTTTACCATAATGTTCCTGAGACAGCGAGTGTATTACATAAATGGTGTTGTAATAGTTGCGATGCCCATTGGATTCTATCGCTATGGTACCAGAGTCGGCGTTGGGGTGCTCGTAATTCCGATAGTGGGAGTAATGTTTAGCGTGCTGGTGATCGTTTCCGTGACCAACGGAGTGGGTGTGAACCCGCTTTCTAATTCAATTTCTGAAAGAATGTCCGGCATTGGTAAAAGGAAGGGATTGTCGCTCGGTACCAGCATGGCTCTCATTGCCTGACCTAATTTGTCCACATAACGGAAGGTGATCATGTCGGGGTTCTTTTTGATCACCTCATTGATCAGCCGCAGTGCTTCTGCATCTGCATTGCCTTTGAGTATGATCACATCCGCTTGGGCTTCACCTTCCAGTAAGATCGCTTCTGCCTTACCCTTTGCTTCGAGCGCGTATTTATCGCGTACACCTTCCGCCAGCTTACGCATCTGCTCGGCTTCGTACTCCCTCTGGGTTTTTTCCTGCTCGGCGACCTGTTTCAATTCGATCGCTTTTGCGTATTCCTGTGAAAAGGCGATATTTCGCAGCAAGAACCGGTCCAGTATGAAACCTTGATCGCCAAACGCATTTCTAACCAACTCATCAAGATTGGCTTCCAGGATCTTGCGTTTAGAACTGTTGACTTCATCGGCGGTAAATTGGGACACTTCCGTACGTACAATACCTCTCAGAATTGGGCGCACAAATTGCTCGATATACCGGTCCTGCCAGTCAATGTGTACCCGGATCACTTCGTTGCTGTCGATGCGGTAGATCACCGAAGTGTCGAGGAATACCGACTGACCATCTGAAGTTCTGGCGGCGATAGAATCGTCGCCTATTTTTTCACCCTCCAGTGGATCGTTGGACATCGTATATGTCTGCCAGTATATGGGATAGATATTTACCCGCTCCGCCAATGGCACAATCCAATGCAAACCCGAACGGAAAGGCTGTTCCCGGTACCCATCCCGGCTGAGAATCGAGACCACGACCCCCACTTGTTGTGGTTCGATAAACACCATGGCGGCGCTAATCAACGTAATTGTCAGCGCCAGGATAAACGACATGATGATGCGTTTGGAACCAAGGGTCTTATAGGCCTCACGCGATCCACCTTCTCGAAAGGCTCGCACCGTTAAGAAGACCACCAACAACCCGAATAAAATCCAGGCAATAATCGTCAAAAAATTGAGCAAATCATCTAACATTGTTTATTCACCCTTGAAAAAATATTATACTCTGCTTAGAAGAAGATGAATTAGTTTCTTTACTCCGTTCTGGAGATATTATAAATTATATAAATGGCGAACTTTTTTTACTTTCTTATCAATCGAGAAAAATCAGTCAAATGTCTTATTGGAAGAAATGGCATGTTTCCGTCAAATAACACTTGCCGTCATTTAATGAGCGTGATAATATTTGTATGTATTTCTAACATCAGATTTCGAACTGTATATATCAACAATTGTAACTTTGAAAATAAGGAGAAAATATCTTGAAGAACAATCAAGTTTTTACTAATGCAGTAGTTCCTGCTCCCCAGATGAGAGTGCGTTCGGACCTCCGTAGTGGTTATACATACCCCGATAAAAGCGGAGTATGTGGAGGCCCAACTCCTCCCGTTCCACCAACACCACCTACTCCCCCAACTCCACCCACTCCCCAATATCCGGACCGCAGCGGTTACTGTGGTTAGTGTATCGACCTTTGGATAATATTTTTGCATTGTTAGGGAAAAAGGATTGAAACTATGAAAGTACAGACTGATATCAAATCGGGTGGTTTAGTACAGGATGCTGCGGCGCAGGCTGGTAATGTTTATGATAAATCTGCCAGTTTTGTCTCAAAAGCCAACCAGGAGGCAGAAAGCGTCACCAGTACCGTGACAAACTCTGCATCCTCCGCCTACGACTTCCTTTTCGGACCGTAAAAACCAAAACGCGGCATGCTCTGCAACGAGAAGTTAGGGCGCATAGCATAACCGCATAACGTATCCATTAAACAGGGCAACCGGCTCTTAAGCGGTTGCCCTGTTTTGCACTCTTTATTGTTGCGCATGAGGTGCGAGGGTTTATCTGAACAGATCAAGCAGCAAGCGCAGCGTTCTGACCGCTCTATCAGCGCGCGGGTGATCACTCTATTACAACGAGTTCTATCAGATGGCGGTCCGCCTCAAAGCGAGGTGCTTGGCAGCATCCGCCGCAGGCGTTTTTTCAACCACCAAGAGATGAATGTCCCTAACAGCACCACGCTAGTGTGTGAGGATCGCGCCCGATGACTGGTGATTGTGTGGTGGATGCCTGTGTTGCAGAAATGGAAAGGACTAGGATCACGAAAGACACGAAAAAGACGAAAGACGTGAAAGAAAATCGGGGATACGAAGAGTACAGAAAATGCGCATTATTATATTGATTCATAATTTATTGATGTTTGTAGGTTATAATTAGGATTGAAAATTGCCACAGAGAGTGCAGAGTTCGCAGATAGTTTATATATATATAACTGTGCTCACACCTCCATAAGTGGTAAGAATTTGGTTAAAAATGCAATATTGCATTGGTAGCAAAATAAATCGAATGACCTGGAGGAAAAAATGAACAGTTTCAGATTTTTTTGTCAAAAGATTTTTCCACTCTCTATCACGGTCTTTCTGATGGGGTGCAACCAGATTCTTCCATATTTCATTCCATCGCCAACTCCGATACCTACTCTGACACCAACTGCTACCCACACCGCGACGCTAACAACTATCCCAACAGCCACATTCACGGTTACTCCCATCCCGACCAATACATCTCTCCCCACCGCTGCCTTCACTTCAACTCTTTCCGGGACACCTATAAATACAGTGGCACCGACACAATCGGTAGGTTATATCAAGCCCCTACCCAATGCGAAGTTTAGAGGCAATTTTAAAGGTGGCAAGATTGTATTTACAATTAACTCAGAAGGTGACAGAGTGGCAAATCTACGCATAGGATATATGTGCTTTGGAAAGGAATATGAGATCAATTATGCAAGGGTCAGCATGAAAATTGTCAATAGCAGTTTCTCTACAGGTTCTGGAGATGTTTATGTCCAAGGTAAATTTTCTTCCCCAACCACTGCCAAAGGGATATTTAATGTCGTCTTGACCGAAGGGGTTAAGACCTGCAAATATAAGTCTGTATATTGGGATGCAGCGGTGAAGTAGGTATTTGTGTCTTTTGTGGAAAAATTCGAGACAACAATTTGTGTCAACTAATGACTGAATCAATGTCTTGATTGCCGACTAACGACTAATCCCTTTTATTGATCGTAATCGTTATCGAAATCGGCAGCCGGTCAATTATTTCGGACAGTGGAGACTCATCTGCCGAGGAGTTTTTCCCCTGATCTCTATCCAAAACGTAAGGTATTTCGTACCTCGAACGGATGCCGAGCTTTTTTCGGATTTTCTTGAAATGGGTTTTCACTGTTTCGATCGAGATGAAGAGCTGGTTTGCGATTTCTTCATCGCTGATATTCGCGAGCTGAGCGATCTGTTCTTCACGCTCTGATAAGTCAAAATGATTTCCATCGCCCTGAATCCGATTCCCTCTTGCCGGAGTGAGGGATTCTTCCTGGTATTCATCCTGGTAATTGGACAAGGGCAGCGGGGAAAATTCGTCTAATTCAAGAGCCAGACACTCCTTACAAAGCGGCCATTCACCGAGCCTGTCAATATAGATCTCCTTGGCAGGTTTGCCGCATTCGCATTCCAGCTTTCTGGGATTTTTGCCTTTACGACACGGGCAGCTAGCGCCAATGTAGATGCTGTTGCAGTCTGGACAATGTTCTTTGATCATAATGTTTTTTTTAAGTTGCGAATTGCAGGTTGCAAAATGCAATTCCTGATTCAACAATCTAGCTTCTGGGATCATGTTTTTATCTCAGACTGATCCCAGGCTAATTAATAGCACATAAGTTCTAGGAATACAAGGTCTAAGATGGTGGAATAGACAAAAATCCCACTTCGGGGGATGAGCTTTGAAGGCGCATGCACTCGAATCATCGCGATATGCACCACGAATGATATCAAGATTGACACAAAGAAGTTATTACAGTTTTTACCTGAATTTATGAAAGTATAATAATGCTATGTCCCTGCTGCGCGTTTCTAAACAAACATCCATCCAACTTCAGCTCCGCCGTGACCTGGTTCGTTCCGTGAAACGCGGCCATAGCTGGATTTATGCCGATGCATTGCGCGAATTACCCCAAACGCAGCGAGGTGTGTCTGCGATCTTGCTAGATAACCGTGGAGGACGTGAAGTCGGGCGTGGTTATTATGATCCTGAAGGGAGAATTTCAATGCGGGTCTGCACTACCCAGCGTGGGGAAGCGCTGACGGATTTCTGGGCAGCCAAACGGATGCGGCGTGCTTTATCTTTACGGCAGGCATTGTTTGACGGTGATACGACCGCTTACCGGCTGTTCAACGGGGAGGGTGATGGTTTACCCGGATTAGTGTGCGATCGCTATGCTGAAACTGCTGTGATCAGTCTCGACGGTGAGGCGGCTAGCAAGTTCTGGGATGCTCCAGGTATCGCCCGATGGCTGGGCGAAACCCTGGGACTACGCCTGGTATATGAACGTCTGCGCGGTCACCACGTCTCCAGCGGGCGCGCCTTATACGGTCCCACGCCAGATACCCCCGTTCATTTTCTAGAGCACAGGATTCGCTTTACGGCGGATCTTGTGCGTGGACAGAAAACAGGTTTTTTCCTCGACCAGCGCGAGAACCGCCTGCGCGTTCAAAAATATATATCGGGAAGACAAGTGTTGAACGTATTTGGTTATACAGGCGGTTTTTCTATCTACGCAGGGATAGGTGGTGCAGCCCACGTCACCACGGTCGATACTGCCCAGCCAGCTCTGGACACTGCCGCTATTCATTGGACCATGAATGATCTCCCGGTCGAAAGCCATACTGTGATTTGTGCCGATGCTTTTGACTACTTAAGTGAAGCAAAAAGAGAAAAAAAATTTTGGGATGCGGTCATCCTTGACCCACCTACATTTGCACCTTACAAGGAGGCACTGCCAAAAGCCCTGAATGCCTATAAAAATTTGATTGCTGCCGGCGCATCCGTTACTATCTCAGACGGCATCCTAGCGGTAGGCTCTTGCTCAAGTCATGTTAACCTGGAAGACTTTATGGGCGCGTGCGAGAGCGGGATTTCTAAAGCCAGGAAGCAGGCTACCACACTTGGCATATATTCACAACCCGCAGATCATCCTGTGCCGCTAGCTATGCCGGAATTCAGGTATCTAAAATTTATCATTATGCGAGTGAATGGATGAAATGCGTTTTGTAATTTCCGAATTGCAGATTGCAAATTGCATAAGGTCCTATGAAAGATAATTAACCACAGCACCTAGCTCCCCCACCCTCTATTCCCCAGCTCCCTAAAACCTGCCACATTCGGTCAGCCCATACGGCATAGTTATTGCAATATTGAATACGTCCTGATTTGCTTCGTTTGATCGATCAGGTGTTAGTTGCATTGTTACAGTTGATAAATTTGTCGCTGTGACAGATAAAGGAATACTGGATTTGAACAATAAAACCTCTCAGGAGTACACATCTGAGCAACCACGCCGTAAATTTTATTGGGGCTGCTTGCTGCTGGTCATACTGGTCGCCATTTTCGTGATCAGCCTGATCCTGGTGAGCGGTCCAACCTTAATTGTCAGTGCTGGTCGTTTGCTGGGGAATGATGCTCGTTCTGTCCAACAGCCAGACCAGGAAACCAGGCTTCTTGACTTAAGGCTGCAGGTGCGACCGGACTCTGTAGAGCTATATGATGCTTTGGGTCAGGTAACCTGGTCCATCCAACGCCAAGACCTGCTCATCCCATACCTCAAATTAGGGCTGAGGCTGTGGCCTGACTCCGCCGAGCTGCACAATGCATTGGGAGTGATTTACTACACAAATGACCAACCATCACAGGCAATTCGACATTTCCTGCTCGCAGGTCTGCAGGATGAAGACTTTGCAGCGGCGCAAAACAACCTGGGGGTTGCGCTAGTCTCGCAGAGTCGATCTTTAGAGGCTATCCCTCACCTGGAAGCGGCGGTTTCGCTTGACCCGGGGAATCCGTCGGTATTCATCAATTTGGGCAACGCCTACATGAGCGCGGAACAGCACGAACAGGCAGTCCAAGCCTACCAGCAGGCAGCCGCTCTGGATCCGAAATTATCCAGCCCCTGGGTGGTTCTGGGGCGTATTTTTCTGAATATGGGCAAGTTGGAGCAAGCCAAAGAATCCTTCCTTAAGGCGCTCGAAGTCGATCCAACCCATCACACCGCCCTGCAAGGACAGGGCGTGATTGCTATATACCAGGGGGTGGCTGAGGATGCGCTCGCTTATCTGGAGTCTGCCCGAAACGTGGAACCATTGGACGCGGTTACACGGCTCTACCTCGGGTTGGCATTTGAAGCTCTCAACAATCCGCAGGATGCGAACCTCGAAATCGAACAAGCAATTGTACTGAGCGAGGATCCAAACCTGATCGAAATAGCAAAAACACAATTGCTTAGGCTCTTCGAGAGTTCCACCGCGGGTACAGACCAGAAAGGAGGTGAACCGACGAAAATGCCGTGAACATTGTTTTACATATCCATATTGTCGCCGACCTATGGTGCTTGCCAGACTTTGCCCGCGCCTGGACCGGGAAAACCGCCCATCTTTCCGATGATTGGATTGATGGTTGAACGGGAGTTCCTTGGATAAGACAGACTGGTTTACTAATCTATACAATATGTAAGCCGGTATGTTGATAAGTAGGAGGAAAACTTGATGAAAAAATTCCGTATAGTTTTGATCTTGATGGTACTGTTGGCTATCATGATACCGAGCGCTGTTTTCGCCTCATATGACGTCTACTACTGCAGCATTTATGCAGATGGTTATGGGGACGGCAGCTACGAGTATCCGTGGGCTTGCAGTACTGAAGCCGAGTTCGATGATGCCGTGGATATAATATGTGATTATGGTGGTGGTATTCTGTACGAGGAGGTTGAAGGGGGTTATTACAGGCATACCATTAACTGGGATGGCAACGTTTGTGAAGTATCCTCATCCCAGTACTATCATGGGTACCCACCAGACACCGGCATCACGCTGCCTCCACCATTTGTAATCAGCGCAGCGCTGGTTCTCGGATTGTCGCTCGTTGCGGTTGGCCTGGTGGTATACCGCAAGCGGTCCGCCAACAATATCTAGCGGGTTGATTGTGCCCACCATTCGGTGGGCACAATTAGCAAATTATCTAGCTCATATATTTTCACTTGATACGAAATTATTTGCGTGTAGGTATCAGTATTTTGCTGATGCTGATGGGAATATCCATTGTCCTGGGTGCTGCGTTATTCGGCGCCAACTATGCCCTGTCTGCTTACCAGGTATCCAATCATATTTACCTTGAATCAATCATCATGCCCACGCTTGGTATCTATTCCTGGCAAATCGGTCCGACACTAACACCCTTTGTCCCCCTGTCTGACATCCTCGGGCAAGACGAAACACTCCTTTTCCAGCCGCTCGCCGTACAACTAGCACCTGACGTAATCTACACTCAAACGGTAGAACCAAGCTCTCCAACCCAGTCCCCAACGAATGTACAGAACCAGTCCATCCCAACTTCTAGCCAACCAGCAACCCAGATAGTGGAGACATCCCCTGATCTGCAGCCAATCTCGACGGGAACGGGAATCACGGAGACCCAACTCGCCCCGACAATAACAGTAGCACTCACCCCAACACACGCGCCAGTGTCTCCTTCCCAACCGGTAGTACGCCTTAATATCCCGAAAATAAGTGTAGACCGGGCAGTTGTTGATATTGGGATGGTTCCCGGCAAGAATGGAGGGATGCAGTGGGATAGCGACTCCCTATTCGCCACCAGCAGCCGCCAGGATCTGGTCGGTCATTTGGCTGGTTCGGCTTTGCCTGGAGAATCCAGCAACATCGTCCTGATTGGGCATAATTACGATTGGGGCATTTTCCAGTGGAATGGTGTGTTCTACAATTTGAAGAGGTTAAAGCCGGGAGATAAAATTATCATCTTTTCCCAGGGTGGACAAAGACTTGTATATCGAGTCGAAAGAGTGAAGGAAATCCCCTTCACTGATCAAAATGAGGAAGAATTATTCAAGCATTTCAAGCACATGGGTCCGACCGAATCAGAACGTCTCACCCTGGTAACCTGCGGCGGAGCCAATCTTTGGAAATGGAATAAACGCGTTTATGTAATTGCATACCCTCAGAGCGAATGAAGCAAAACCGGATAATTACCCAATAAGAACTCCAGGACCACGAAAGACACTATAACCACGAAGGGTACAAAAGAAGCGAAAGACGCGATAGCTATGGCGATTGTGCGCATCGGAACCCGCGGTTGTAACCGGGCGAGTCGGGGACGTGATTGAAGCGATTGTTTACGCGAACCATACGATTTGTATCTGTAAAGCCCCCACCACGTAAGACGCGCTCTTCCCCTTGTTCCGGTCCCTGCGGGTTGCGATCCGGCGCCTGACTGTAATAATATTCGTCATACCAATCCCCAACCCATTCACGCACGTTGCCCGCCATATTTAAGGCGCCATAAGGGCTGGCACCAAATGGGAAGCGGTCCACCGGCACTGTAGTGCCAATCAAATTTCCATTATTGAGCAGATTCGGCTCCCAAAATCCCCATGGATAGAGACGACCATCCACCCCACGGGCTGCCTTCTCCCATTCAGCTTCGGTGGGTAACCTGCGTCCGGCCCAACGGCAGTAGACGAGTGCGTCGAACCATGTCACATAAACTACTGGATGGTCTAAGAACTCCGTCTGTGCCAGGAATGAATCGAGTGATTTGACTTTCACGGGCAGGTTGCAAATGCCTTCCCCAACGCAGCGCGCATACATGGCGTTGTTCACTTCGGTACTATCGATCCAGTAATCGTCCAGATAAACTTTACGAAGTGGGCGAGTATCGGGATGTCTGGTACCACCCATCTTGAATTCCCCGGCGGGTACATACACCATGACCATCTCATCCGCTGGGGAAATCTTTGCCTTCCGCAAATAGTGCAACCTGGTCGCATTGAGTTTATCGATACTCACAGTTGTCAGATCCGATAGTTTTGCCAATGCCGGATTACCGGGAATGCCAGAACCACTTATAACCAAATCTCCATAATTTGCCCGAATGACAGAGATTAGCAGGAGATAAATCAGAAGGCAAACCAGCCCGAACGCAAACAAAACACCTCCTGAAATCAGCAGTAGTTTAAGATGTGAAAAATCGCGTCGTTTTATCATCGTGGATTCAATTCTTGGAGTCTAATTCCAAGTTTGCAGTCTGTCCAGGATTAGGGCTTACTATATTTTAACTACTAAGAACACGGTGAACACTTGAACCACGAAAGACACGAAAGATATTAGTGATATGAAAGATACTGGGAGAAAGAGGAGTAAAAAGAAATTAACTACTAATAACACTAATAGCATAAAGATTAAAAATACTTAGTCACCTTCGTGTCCTTTGTGCTTCAAAAAATATTGGAATTAAAAGAAAAACCGCAGACCCCACGGTCTACGGTTTCAGTCAGGTAGCGGGGCTTGGATTCGAACCAAGGACCTCCGGGTTATGAGTTCCAATCCTAAAATGTATATGTTACAGCGGAAAACCTGTTGAATTAGCTAACCCGATGGTCTACAATTCACAATGAACCGAAGATATTAGATTGTTAAGAAGGTAAGAGTTTTCCGCAGTTATAGGGATTATAGTTTGATAGCAATTTCCAGTCAAACATCCCTACTTGAACCTACGGATTCGAAGTTTGGCTAGAGTATGTCCATGTTGTACTTTTTTATGTTATGACGTCCGTGCGTTACACAAAAATGTGTAAAAAACGTCCATTCTGTCCATAATTTCCATGCTGTGGTATCTCATCTGCACCGCAACTGCACCAGACATGAAGAAGGGAAGGCGACTCGCTTATTTCTACATTGCATTCATAGGGATACAAAATGTAGTTTCCGATTTCGAAGATAGCTTCCAGTCTAAAAATTCAACAGCCATCAAGGTTACGCCGGTACTACCACCAGAACGCATCAGCCTAGCAATTGC
>CBFDCK010000044.1:0-21666 GCA_965603285.1 uncultured bacterium | reverse complement strand
AGGATGGTCAGCCCCAGCCAGACCACAGTCCCGATGATGACCATCAAAGTGACTTGCCCACGAAAAAAGGCATCCCAGATTACTGTCAACCGGTTTTGCAAAATAACAATTTCGGACCTGTACGGCTTGGGGACACTATTCACAAACCGGTTGATAAACTTCATCCCATCCAGGCTGAGGTAGATTGACGAGATGAATAAAAATATAAAAGCAATAAAACCGGAAAATAAAGTACCTGCAACATCGACCGCCACACCGTAACTCAGTACAAACGCCTGACCAGCCGAGTTGATAATGACCGGTAACGATGGCAGTTCGGGTATAACACCCGTCCCCGCATTTTCTATTGTGGATAAAATGGGGTCTACCATACTATCAAGCACGATATTGACTCCCAACAAGTGTAAACCAGATTCCTTTAGCGCGGATAATGTGTCTTGCGACCACTGAACGCTGTTTATTGTCAATGCTTCGTAATCAAGATTTATAAGGAAATTTACCGCATCAATAACCGGGGGGAGTAGAATCAGCGGAGCAAGCAAGAGCACAATCGCCACCAGCAGGTAGGTGATCAAGACCACCACGCTGCGCGGCAACCTGGTGCGTGAGCACAGGTATCCGATCAACGGTCTCACCAGAAAAGCGATCAGCGCCGCGATGACCAGCATCGTCAACACCGAACGGCTCAGGTAGATGACTGCCAGCCCGAATAAAAAGAGACCTACCCCAACGATATACCTGGTTGTTGACTTCCATTCTGTATACATGCTGCGCCCCGACAGACTAAATCCAGATCCTCTACTGGTTTATGTTATTCAGATTTCATCTTCGTTTGCAAACCATTATCTCACAATTCTGCGATTTCTCAAACTTTGCCTATCCGCTGTGTTATTGTTCAACGAAAATGAAACCTTTGCTTATCAATCGTCAATTCTGAAGGTTTCGCCGGGAGAGATGATTTTCACTTTCACTTCAGGAGCAAATCGGGCAGCGAAACTGGCAAACGATCTGGGCGGCTCAGCCAGAATCCTGGGCATCAGCCATTTAAATCCAAAGGGGACGTAAGTACCCCAGTGAATTGGAATTGCATACCTCGGTTTGAGCATTGGGAGCGCCTGCGCCGCCTGGTAAGGGTCCATATGCCCGGGACCTAAACTTGGACCCCAACCCCACACAGGCAGCAAAGCGACATCCAAGTCTTCGGCTATAGCATCCATCTCCGGAAATAGTTCTGTGTCGCCGGCAAAATATACTCTCTGCGAGCCATCAATCACGTATCCCAGGGTTTCCACTGGTGTATTAAACCGGAAACGGGCGCCGTTATGATCAGCGCGAGCGGCATTTACAACCACTGGACCTACCATCGTCCTTTCACCAGTCGATAATTCCACAATATCCTTAAACCCCACCTTTCGTAACAAAGCAGCCGCGCCGCGCGGTGCGATCACGTGGATATCCCGGTCAAGCAATTTAAGGGAAGGCAGATCAAGATGATCCGAGTGGGCGTGTGAGATTAATATGGTGGAGATGTTCTGATACATGCCTGGATCAATGTGCTTGTCCTGGCGGCTCAAATGCCAGACCCTGTTACGCAAGAGCGGATCTGTCAATATACGCACACCGTTCATTTCCATTAAGACTGTGGCATGACCGATATAAGTTAGATTACACATGTTGAAGTCACGCAAAGAACCTGACTAAAAAAACTGTCGCCAAACCTAAATAAATAAAATATCCAAACGAATCGGTAATCGTTGACACTAGAATTGGCGATGCCAGGGCGGGATCGATTTTCAATACCGGCATAACAAGCGGTACCAAAGCGCCGGCAAATCCCGCCGCTATCATATTCAACAGCGTAGCCAATCCAACAATAAGTCCTAACTCAGGAGTTCCCCTCCAAACAAACGCGATCAAAGCTACCAGCAGTCCGATCACTAATCCATTGGTTAAACCGATGGTGATCTCGCGAACCAGCGCTCGCATTCCATTTCTGGGGTTAATCTCTCCCAGCGCTAAACCGCGCACGACAACAGTAAGAGTCTGCGTACCCGCACTGCCGCTAACGCCAGCTACGATAGGGAAAAAGATAGCCAGGATCGCCACCTGGGCGATCGTATTTTCAAAGAGGCTCAGCACCGCCACTGAGACCATGGCTGTGCCCAGATTCAGCACAAGCCAGGGTAAACGAGTTCGTAAGGCTGAAACCACCGGAACATCGGCAGCCTGTTCCTCAGGGATACCACCAAGGCGGTAGATATCCTCGGTCGCCTCATCGTCGAGCACATCAACCAAGTCGTCGTGAGTTATGGCACCCAACAACTGCCCTGTCTCATCAACCACGGGAAGCGCTAACAGGTCATAACGCGCCATAAGACGGGCTACCTCTTCTTGATCGGCTTCGGCATTAATAGAAATTACATCTGGATCCATGATTTCTGAAATATAGGCATCAGAAAGAGCGATTAGCAATTGGTAGATCGGCACAACGCCCACCAGTACGTTTCTATCATCGACCACATATATGTAATGGACATTCCGCGAGTCCAATCCAATCCTGCGTAAATGTGCTATGGCTTCCTGGGCGGTTATGCCCTTATGGAGAACAACCTTTGCCGAGGTCATCAAACCGCCAGCAGTTTCGTCTTTATGTACCAAAAGCTGGCGTATCTCTCCTGGGTGATCTAATGCCGATAATGTTTCGGCAACCTGTTCGGGCGCGATATCACCCAGCAGGTCTGCTGCCTCATCCGGTTCCATCCTATTGAGAATCGGAGCCAGTTCATTCGCTTCCAAGCGCGTAGCGATTTCAGCCGCCTCTTCATCTTCCAGCTCCTCTAGAATATCGGCTGAGTCTTCCGGGTCGAGGCGGGGCAGAAGTTCGTCCTGCGTCTCCGGAGGGAGTTCAATGAACACATCGGCTTGGTCTGCAGGGCGCAGCGCTTCCACAATATCGACTGCGTGATCCCAATCCTCTTTTGTCAATGCCTCTCGCAACTTCGATAGGACATCATCCAGATTCAACTGATCGATTGCCATGATATTTTCCCGCGTTTCCGTGATAATTTTTAATTTTACTGTACAATGGGCGATTAATGCACAGTTTTTCTGGGTTCAAATCCTGTAAACTATAATAAAGCCGGTTCAACATGGGTTTATTTAACCACACAATCCTCTGATAAGCATACAGGAAAACCGACTGACCCAAACCTATTAGATAAGTGCCCCATATGGCAGCAGGCAAACAAAAAACTAAGACTCAAGCGCTTGGGGAACATTGTATAATTAACTGATCATTACGTATATTAAGATCGACCACCCAAACCCAAGTAGCTACCAGAAAACAGGAATGCTAATGAATTCAATATGCATCTATTGCGGATCTTCTGACAAAACAAAACCCATATACTTAGAAGCAGCCTATGAGATGGGGAAAGAAATCGCCCAGCGCGATTTACTATTATGGTTTGGAGCAGGCAGTACAGGCTTGATGGGCGCTGTTGCAGACGGCGCCTTAGAAGCGGGCGGCGAAGTGATTGGCGTGATCCCAGATTACTTCAACACCCCGGTATTGGCTCATCAAGGTCTTACGAAACTGGAAGTGGTCGCATCGATGCGGGAACAAATGGAGCGCCTGATGGAGCAGTCAGATTCATTTATAGCGCTCCCGGGTGGTTATGGAACCTACAAAGAGCTTTTTGAGACCCTAACGCTGGCTCAAATTGGTAGGCATCAAAAACCGGTTGGGCTGCTGAACACCAATAACTATTTCTCTCCCCTCCTGGTGATGATCCAACATACACAGGAGGAGGGCTTTATCTACGATGAACACAGCGACCTGTTCACCTGCGCCGATAACCCTACTGATTTGGTGGATGGGTTGATAAACTATCATCGTCCTGCAGGGCTTGAACGTTGGATGACACGTAATGATGAATAAGAGTATCAGCCCGATAATTTTGCACACTTCCTCGGTGATCGGGGGTATCAAATCAGCTTTTAAAATACTGTGGTATAATTTTCCCGTCAGGGGAAACCTTCTGAAGTTATCTAGCCTAGTTGTTTCTACCGAGTAATTCGGTATTTTGTAGGGCGGGAGCACCTGCGATCGGTTTTTTTAAAAATTTCAATAATTCCTTAAAAATTAGAACTGTTAATCTTTTAGCGGTAATTTGATTTAGAGTATTTACACGACTATAGGCGCGAGTTGCTTGGTCTATTGAATACTATAATGAAAACCTAACTGTTATTTTTCAGCACTCACATATCCCCTTTTGGCACTCATATTTTGACCTCATTCCTCAATCACCCATCTTGATTGTCCAATAAGCGGATATGTTCTATTGGCCGATATTAAAACCAAGCGGATATCTAAACTCAACTGAATTTAAAACCAACCTCCCAGAGTAAAACAATATGAATGTTCTTGAACTGGAAAACACATCTCTTTCAAAACTGCGCAAGATGGCAATCGATCTTGATGTTAAAAACGCCAAACGTTTTAAAAAGGAAGATTTGATCCTGCGTATCCAACAGGCCGAAGCTGAGAAGAAAGGCTTGGAGTTGCGTGGAGGCATCCTTGAAATCATGAGCGAAGGCATCGGATTCCTGCGCTTTAACCAGTACAAACCAGGTCCTCTCGATGTATATGTCTCACAATCACAAATCCGGCGCTTCCGGTTGCGCAACGGTGATCTGGTGATTGGACATGTGCGCCCGCCGCGCGAGTCCGAGCGTCATTATGGGCTGCTTAAAGTGGAGAGCGTTAACGGTCTCGCACCTGAGGAATCGAAGAACAGACCGGTTTTCGAATCGCTTGTCCCCATTTTTCCTGAGGAGCGCTTTGATCTTGAGATGGATCGCCATACTGTTGCCACACGGCTTATTAACCTGGTAACACCAATCGGCCGCGGGCAGCGCGGGCTCATCGTTTCACCACCAAAAGCTGGTAAAACCACAATCCTCAAACAAATCGCCAATTCGATCTCGCATAAATATACTGAGGTGTACCTGATGGTCGCCTTGATCGGTGAACGTCCTGAGGAAGTCACCGATATGGACCGGTCGGTGGATGCCGAAGTGATCTCCTCGACCTTCGACGAGCCAGTCACAGCGCATGTGCGGGCAGCAGAGATAGCACTGGAGCGCGCCAAGCGTCTCGTTGAAATTGGACGTGATGTAGTGATTTTGATGGATTCAATCACCCGTCTGGCACGCGCCTACAACCTGGTCGTTACTCCTTCAGGGCGTACATTATCAGGAGGGATTGATCCATCTGCCTTATACCCACCCAAACGCTTCTTCGGTGCAGCTCGCAATATCGAGGATGGCGGTTCCCTGACCATCATCGCAACTTGCCTGATCGACACAGGGTCGCGCATGGACGACGTGGTATATGAGGAGTTCAAGGGTACCGGCAATATGGAACTCCATCTCTCACGCCGCCTGCAAGAAAGGCGCGTATTCCCAGCTATCGACATCGATCGTTCCTCTACCCGGAGGGAAGAGCTACTACTCGGTCCGGACATCACTCCGCGCGTTTGGCTGATGCGCCGGATGTACAATCAAATGATAACCTCACCTCCCCATGGTGCCGGGTTGGGTATCACAACAGCTACCGAGGCCATAATTCAACGTCTTGCTCGCACCGAAAACAACATGGATTTTCTGGAAAACTTGACCGAGGATTAATAACTGCGATCAACCTTCTCAAGAGTCCGGACACTCTCACTTTTTTAAAAAAAACTACCTAGGAACAACTATGACAAGCGAGATACCTGAACCCAAAACAAAAGTGATCGCTGAAACAGACAATTATGTGGCCTGGCAAGCAGATGAGCCCGACGGGGAGAAGACTTATCACCTCGAGCTGCAAAATATTACACTGCACTTTTTTCAAGAAGAATGGGAGGAGTTCCTTAACTTAATCTGTGCGCTGAGAGAATAAACCCAATTTTCTAACGTCATTCGATTTCGGTGATTTTCTCAACGTAAGGTATCACACCTTTACAAGGTTCTGTGAAATATTCCTGCACCTGCTCCCAGTTAAGCAGCCCCACGTTCAGCCAGGTTTGATGAATAGCATAAGAAACACACCCCGGTCCGGCGTGATAATTGGCAACCGTAAAGCGCCACAAATCCTCGTAACTGGAGACGTCCCCCGCTAATTCTGCGGTTGCATTATCTATGGTCTGGCAAATTTGAGCACAGTTCGCCATCAACATGTTGGCGAATAGAGATACACTGAAACTCGTTTGGGTCAGATCAATTCCGGTGGGACATTCCTCACAATCAGTCTTCGCCTGCAGCGCTACCGCTCCTCGTAAGATAGCCTGTTCATGGTCACTCAAGCTTAAATACCCCTCATCACAAGTCTCTTCAGCCAGCACCAGGGGACAAAACTGATCGAAGAACGGAGTATTCCACAATAAAACAGAATCGGCGCCCGTATCTGTAACCTGACCCAAGCCGAATTCGTATCGAACTCGAAAGACCCCGGGCCAAAACTGGCTTTCTTGGGCAAACAGATTCTTCATTAATTGTGCCGGGATTCCTGTCTCCTGGGCGACTTCAATGATCCTCTGATCAAATTGATTTTGCCAATCATCTAGAATTGGTCTGGCTTTTTCAAGACCACAAACATCTGCATAACCGTTCGGCAGCAAGCCTCCCGAGGTGCAATCCGAAATATCAATTAACCCTTGAGATATCAACCTACCAGCCAAGTAGTAGTAGGGCTCATCGGTCGCTATTAGTTCTTCTCGTTCAGGAGTTGTCAGCCAATCGGGTGAACCTCCAATAGGTGGGAACGACTTCCATATCCGGGCACAGCTTGCTAAAGGATCTCCAACCCATTGGGTGCTGATCACATCCACGTACCAGCCACCACCCCCCGGTGCCTCAGAAACACCCGTGTCAATAACCCGCACATGCGCCGTGTACTTTTCGCTCGTATCACCGTAACTGGATTCGGCCCAGAACTCCACCACAGATCCGAGCAGCGGCGTGGCACGTAAGGGAAGAGAGCAGGATTGCTCCGGGCAGACAAAAGATTCCCCATCGTATGTGCCGTGAATAGCGACGATTTCCTCGTTCGGGAGCGGCTCTTCACCAATGAGCAGCAGGTTTGGGATTTCGGGACAGAAATTCGTAGGCGGAGTGGGTGTACATCCTTCAAGATCCACCCATACAACCGGTTCCGGTAATTCTACGATTACTTCCTTTTCTTGTGGTTGGGATGAAGCCAGGTACAAGTATAAACCTTTGCAATCTATAGTTGGGGTACTTTCCTCGTTGGATATCTTACAGGGGGGTGTTATTTGCCACAACTTACCTATCTTATTTCCGCAATCCCGGATAACTTCCTCAGTAGTTGGTAGCTCCTCGTGGTCGGCATATATCCGGCATACGACCTCATTATTTGACCAGGATATCAACCACCACTCATATTCTGTGTACGGGACAATGATCGTCGTAGTACGACCGGATTCATCAGCAGAGACAACTCCCACCTGGAACGCGAAAACAACCAGGAGGAGCACGATTAAGGAAACTGCGACGAAGATCCTTTTTTTCCACTCCATCTGTATAAAAAATAACATATTCAAGATAACTTGTCAACCATTTTTAAGATTTGGTTAAGAACAACACCGTTTCACTTTTACTATCACAGACCGGTACTGATCACTTTGCCTTTGACTTGCTCCCTCGAATAGCCCATGATAAACTCTAATTGAATTGAAGAACCAATTTTCTTACTAGGGAATTATGGTCAAAACCGATCGACTAAAGTATTTCTATCAATTAGCCTCATTGGAAAGGTGACCTATGCCCCCAACTTTGTACCTGATCGACGGTCACGCTTTGGCTTACCGCACTTACTTCGCTCTAACGCGGGGTGGATCCTCAGGATTTACGACCCGCAATGGAGAGCCTACCGCGGGCGTTTTTGGATTCACCAGTGTGCTCTTACGCATTTTGGAACAAGAAAATCCCGATTTTCTGGCAGTTGCTTTTGACACTGGGCGCACATTCCGCGATGACCTATACTCTGAATACAAAGCCACGCGTGCTAAAATGCCGGATGATCTGCGTCCTCAAATCGAACGCATTCGCCAACTTGTAGACACGTTCAACATTCCTCGCCTCGAATTGGAAGGTTACGAAGCGGATGATGTTCTGGGAAGTGCAGCCCACCAGGCAGTTGAACACGGTTTGGGCGTTAAGATCATCACCGGAGATCGCGACCTGCTTCAGTTGGTAAACGAACGCGTCATCGTCACCCTGCCGGGAAAAAGCCTTTCCGATTCCAAGGATTACATGCCTAAAGATGTTGTTGAGGCTCTCGGAGTTCGTCCAGACCAGGTGGTGGATTATAAGGCGCTTGTCGGTGATAAATCCGACAATATCCCGGGAGTAGCCGGCATCGGTCCGAAAACAGCTGTCTCCCTGCTGGGTTCTTATGATGACCTGGATGGCGTTTATGCACATTTAGAGGATCTTTCTCCCAACCTTCAGAAGAAATTGGAAACCAGCCGCGAAAACGCTTACATGAGCCAGGAATTGGCCAGGATTGTCACGCTATTGGATGTACCCCTGGATCTAGAACAAGCGCGACCGGAAGAATTCGAACCGCAGGAAGTTGAAGAACTTTTTCGCGAGCTTGAATTCCGTACCCTTCATAAGCGGTTAATTGCTCTGGAACTTTTCTACGGCAAAACAAGTGTAGGACAAGAACAGCAGCTTACGATGTTCGACTCAAACAGTACTAAGCTCCATATTCCTTCTCATGCAGTCCAACCCTCATCCACCTATGCACTCCAGACTATTATCGTCGATTCGCATGAAGCACTTGATGACCTTGTCAAACGATTATCCCAGGCAGAAATAATCTCTTTTGACACCGAAACAACTTCCACCGACCAGATGAGCGCCGAATTGGTGGGCATCTCTTTAGCAGTTGAGCTTGGGATGGGATATTACATTCCTCTCGGACACAGCGGGAGTAACGAATCACAACTGCCAGTAAAGACCGTGTTGGATGCGCTGCGAGGCCCTCTTACGGATACTAACAACTCCAAAGTTGGGCACAACATTAAATACGATTATGTGGTTCTCGCACGCAATGGATTGCGCGCCAGCCCCCTAACATTCGATACGATGATAGCAGAATGGCTGATCAACCCCACTTCGCACAATCTGGGTCTCAAGAATCTGGCATGGGTGCGCCAGGGTATTCCAATGACTGGCATAGAGGAATTGATCGGCAAAGGAAAACAGCAGCTTTCGATGAGCGATGTCTCTATCGAGAAAACAGCACCCTACGCGGCGGCAGATGCCGAGATCGTTTTACGCTTGATGCCTGAATTAAAGGAAGAATTGGACGAAAAAAATGGGAATGCACTATTCAAAGAGCTTGAAATGCCTCTCGTGCCGGTCCTGGCCGAGATGGAGATAGCGGGTGTTGCCCTGGATACAGGTTTTCTAAACCTGATGTCATCTGAACTGAATGAACGCTTGCTGGACATCGAACAAAAAATCTATGCAGAAGTTGGAGAATCGTTCAATCTCAACTCTCCCCAACAGCTCTCGGTGGCGCTGTTTGAAAAGCTGCAGATCACACCCCCAGACCGGACGAAACGCACCGCCAGTGGTTTTTATTCCACTGCCGCCAGTGTCCTTGAATCGCTGCGCGGACAACACGTGGTTGTAGATTGGGTGCTGGAATATCGCGAATTTGCCAAACTAAAGTCAACTTACGTGGATGCACTTCCGCAGCAGGTGAGTCCAACAACAGGCAGGGTACACACATCTTTCAACCAGACCGGTTCAGTAACGGGCAGGATCGCTTCTTCCAAACCCAATCTTCAGAATATCCCCATACGCACCGAAATTGGGCGAAAAGTTCGCAAGGCGTTTGTCGCCTCAGCAGGACATCTTTTACTCTCAGTTGACTACTCGCAGATCGAACTGCGTATCGTAGCCCATATGGCTGAGGATCAAGCCATGCTGGATGCTTTCCGAGCCGGACAGGATATTCACGCTGCTACGGCTGCGGCTATATACAAAGTTCCTCTTGATGAAGTGACAAAGGAGCAGCGCCGCCGTGCTAAGGGCATCAATTTTGGATTGATATATGGGATGAGCGCTTTTGGGCTGACACGATACACGGATTTAACCCTAGCTGAATCAGAAGATTTTATGCACTCTTATTTCCTGCAGTTCCCCGGTATCAAACGATATTTAGAAAGAATACGCCAACTGGCTGCTGAACAAGGTTACGTCGAGACTCTGCTTGGTCGCAGGCGCTATTTCCCGGGGTTGAAACACCAATCCAACCGCAATATCCGCAACCGGGAAGAGCGAGAAGCGATCAACGCTCCGATTCAAGGAACAGCTGCCGATATTATGAAAATTGCTATGCTGCACGTTCCCAAAGCGCTATCGGATACAGGCCTATCAGCACGCATGATCCTGCAAGTACACGACGAATTAGTGTGGGAGTGCCCGGATATTGAGCTGATGGAAACAGGAGAACTCGTGCAACGTGTAATGGAAAACGCCTATTCACTCAATGTTGCTCTAATTACAGATGCGCGGTACGGACCGAATTGGGCTCAAATGACTCCGCTCAGCAACAGTAAGCAGCGATCTGACTGATCCATCTAATTTTGTCTATGGCGACCAAACCTTTAAGATTTATCGGCGAACCAGTTGAAGTTCACTACAACCAACCTCCAGCGCTTGAGAAAAAGCCCGGTCCTCCAGATAGCTTCACGTGGCGGGGAGAAATTTTCGTTATATCTGAGGTATTAAGCGAGTGGCACAATCACGCTCGTCAAGGGCGAATGGCTCGAAATATGACAGCCGAACACAGCCGGCGAGCGGGACAACGCGGCTCCTGGGGGGTTGGACAGGATTATTACCGCATCCAAACGTCAAATGGATGTATCTTTGACCTGTATTACGACCGGGCACCGAAAAGCGTAGACCAGCGCAAAGGTGCATGGTTCCTGGATAGGGAATTGGAGTCCTTCAACGAGTGAAGACGGGGCAGGGAGGTTTGCGATCAATCATGTTCCAGAATTATGCAAAACGGCTGAGAATGCTGCCCCCGATGAAGAGAGTCATACCACCAACTACGAGAACTGCGATAACCATCTTAATAGTGTCAACGCCGGAGGGAAGAAACGCGATCAGCGCCGAGGGTTGCGGAGTGGGTGTTATCTGAAGGTTCGCCGTTACAGTTTGCGTTAGCGCAACATTTTCACCTGATAATGCGCTGGGGGTTGTGCTTGGTATTTTTGTGGCTGTATGTGGGACCTGCGTCGCGGTTTCCTGCAGAGCGGGCGTGGGGGTTCCAACCGGGGGTTTAATAACCAGCTCATCTCCGGTATAAATTACTGAATTAGTTGAGAGCTTGTTCAACTTCAAGAGCTCCTCCAACTCGATCCCGTAAATTGCAGCCACATTCCACAACGCCTGTCCTTCCTGCACTACATGAATGACCGAACCATCCGGCATAGGCGTCGCAGTATCGACTGGAGGCGCAATCGGATAAACGGTTACCGCAGCCCGGCCGGATGTTGAAGCGCCGCTACCCGGGCTGCCTGAAACGTAACCCACATCCAGCGTGAAATAAACCGTGTGACCTGAGACTGCAACACCAGCTCCAGCATCTGTATAATCTGACGAAAGCATCGTATCCATGTGCAGACTGTCCCCCTGCCAGATTTGGACAGCATCTTGAGCTGTCCAATCATATCCGGCAGCAATATTCTCGGAAACGAAAACCGCTGCGCCGCCGCCATAGCCAGCCGAAATTGCCCGATCCCTGGCTCTCGTACCACCGCTGCCCGAGTGGGTGATGGCTCCGGTTGACGCCATGTACTCGCTGTGCGCCTGGGCAGCAGTCATCAGAGCACCGTTAATCTGGTACGGTGAAAGACCATTGGCTGCGCGCAACTGGTTGACAGCCGCGATCACATCATATCCACTTGCCTGCGCCTGGGTTGTATCAGCATTCATTCCAAGCAACGGCAGGACAATTAATAAGCACAAGAATATGAAAAGTGCTCTACGATACAGCAAACAGTGTGACTCCATACTCGGTTGTTCTAACCAGCATTACTGGATTGCTCAATTTTTGAATCATAACATATCTACCAGCAGCGAATGGTGCTGCACACCGTCATGCAAAGCGAGCAACACCCCTGCTCTTCAACCAAACGAGCAAGCGCTCGGCTGTCCAGGCGTTTATTACATTTTCTGGGGTGACCCATCCACGGCGTGCGGTCGCGACGCCGAAATGTACCAAGTCCATATCACTGGCACTGTGAGCATCGGTATTAATGCTTAAGTTGATGCCTATTTCTATTGCCCGGCGTGCGTAGATATCGTCAAGGTCGAGACGGGTCGGATGGGCGTTGATTTCCAGAGCAACGCCATGTTCGGCTGCGGCTTCCAGCACAGCAGCCATATCCAGGTCCGCCCCCTCCCGGTTTGGTATGATTCTGCCCGTTGGGTGGGCAATCACATCCACATGCGGGTTGCGAATGGCGTTCAGGAGTCTTTGAGTGACCTTCTCTCTGGGCTGGCGCAAACCAGTGTGCAGTGAGGCTATCACGATATCCAGGTTTGCTAAGACGTCATCAGGATAATCCAACGATCCATCGGAGCGTATTTCGACCTCACTACCCTGTAAGAGGTGGATTGTTTCTCCCAAAACTTCCTGGACGGCATCAATTTCCTGGCGCTGCTCCTTCAATCTCCGCACAGTAAGACCACCAGCTACCCCCAAACTGGCAGAGTGATCGGTGATTGCAAGCACTTTCAACCCTCTTTCGATAGCCGCATCCGCCATTTCTTGGATGGATAATTTGCCATCGCTCCAGGTTGAATGCGTGTGCAGGTCGCTCAAAATGTCGCCAACCTCGATTAAGACTGGCAGTACCCTAGCCTGCGCGGCCTGGATTTCGCCGCGATCTTCACGAAGTTCCGGTGGAATCCAGGGCAGTCCCAAGATTTCATAGACCTGCTCTTCCTCAGCGCACAAGACTTCGGAGCCATCTTTTCGTAGGAAGGCTTGGTCGGAGAGCGATAAATCCTGCTTCAGAGCCAGTTCGCGCAGACGGACGTTATGCTCCCTTGAGCCGGTTGCGTACTGAAGAGCCGTTCCAAACCGTTCCGGAGGATGCACCCACAATTGGGCACGGATATTGTTAGCAAATTCGACACTTGATTTCGTATCACCGCGACTAATCATATCAATAACATCAGGGTGTCCGACAAAAGCATCCATTACCTGTACTGAATCTTCGGCTGCCGCCAATAAATCCAAATCGCCCACAGTTGCTTTCATCCGCCGCAGGCTGCCCCCCACCTCTACTGCTTGAACACTTTCAATTGAATCTAGGAAACCCAACAGCTCTTGGGCAAAGGGCCAAGCCATGCCCAATGGAATTCGATCGGTACGACGGGCTAGTGCTTCAATCCCAGAAATGATCTTGGTTTCAGATTTAATACCCATCCCTGGCAAGTCGCGCAAACTGCCCGCCCGTGCTGCGGATTCCAATTCCGCTAAGGTCGTGATTCCTGCATTGCGCCATAACAGGGCTGCTTTTTTGGGTCCCACGTCAGGTACCTGGAGGATCTCTACCAACGTGGTAGGCACTTCTTCATTAAGTTTATCCAAGAAATCGAGATGTCCGGTCGTTAATAGCTCTTCGATCTTGTTCGCAATCGCCTTACCAACTCCGGGTATATCGGTCAGATCACCCTCACTCCAGACCTCGTTGACATCTCTGCCCAGGTTCCTGAGGTTGTCTGCAGCTTTACGATATGCCAGAGTTTTATAAATCACCTCGCCTTTGATCTCGAGTAAATCGGCGATAGTATCAAAAACATCGGCAAGCTGTTGGTTGTTAAATCGTTTACCCTGTGCCATCACCATATATATTCAATAATGAGCATTAATAGGAAATATTGGTGGAGCAGTGCACTGCGCATAAAGCCACCCAATCTCCCAACTGGCGTCTAGTTTCTACGCGTAAGCCGCTGCGGCGGGCTGCATGTTCAACCTCTTCTGCCTGATCAGAGATAATTCCAGCCAAAATAAGACGACCACCATGGGTCACCAATTCGCCCAATCCTTCATCTAGTAAGCGTACCAGAACCGGTGCCAGGATATTTGCCAAAACAAGTTGCGCCTGTTTGATGGTGTAACTACCGGATTGAATTTCCGTTATTGATCCCATCTCCACTTCCATGCGCTGTGCAACTCCGTTCAACACGGCATTTTCACGTGCGCTTCGCACCGCTACAGGGTCGATATCAACACATAAGGCTTTTTTAGCTCCTAATTTCAAGGCAGCCACGCTCAATATGCCCGAGCCACAACCAATGTCAATTATATTTAAACCGCCAACATCCTCTATCATCTCAAGACACAACTGCGTAGAAGGGTGCGTGCCAGTGCCAAATGCCATCCCGGGATCCATTCGAATTGGGATGCGCTCACCCCCCGGCACCTTTAGCCATGCCGGCACGATGATCAATCTTCGCCCAACGGTTATAGGGTGGTAATGCTCCTTCCAGGCTTCTGCCCAATCTGCATCTCTCACGCTCCGGAACTGCAGGGATGGCAGAGGATGGATGCGACCCAGATACCATAGGGCTTGTTCTAATCGCCCGCGCGTATCTTCAAGCCGGTCATCCACCGGTAGATAGCACGATGTACGCAGTGGTCCCACAAAATGGTTTGAATCTCCTTCAACATCAACGGCTACTTTTGTTCTTTCAATAGCGACACCATTAGGTGCAAATCTCGACATGACTTCGGCAACAGCCTCAGCTAATTCGCCACCGGTAGTGAGAGAGACTTCTATCCAGGTTGATTCAGACATAGGTTTTATTTAGAAATATAGTGACGGGGCAGCACTTGTACATAATATGAAGTGGCAGCATTTTCACTTTATGTGATGGAGAAGCAGTTGCCATCGTACTCCATTACTCAACCTACTTCAACTGCTCAAAGCTTCTTTCAGCCAGTCCAGGAAACCTCGCTCCTGCGGTCGCACCTCGCTGCCCAGGCTTTCTGCCAACTGTTCAAACAACTGGCGCTGGTCGTTATTTACATTAATAGGCACCTCCACATTAATCACGACCAACTGATCCCCGCGTCCGTTGCCGCGCAGCTTGGGAATACCCTTGTCACGCAAACGCAAGATTTTTCCTGGTTGGGTGCCATTAGGAATCTTTAACATAGTAGGTCCATCGACGGTCGGGATTTCCACATCGGCACCCAAAGTTGCCTGAGCGATGTTTACGTTCAAATCCAGTAAAACATCATATTCTCTACGGTGAAAGTATTTATGCGCCTTGACTTTTATCGCAATGAAAAGATTCCCGTTCGGTCCGCCGTTGACCCCCGGCTGCCCTTCACCTGCGAGACGGATTTGAGTTCCGGAATCCACTCCAGCCGGAACGCTGATAACTTTCTTGCGGTTGCGTCGTTCCAGTCCACGCCCTTTACATGTGTGGCATGGTGTGCTGATAGTTTCTCCTTGACCATTGCATGTCGGGCAGGTTGTGACCTGCACCATAGATCCCAGGATAGTCTGACGAGTCCTGCGCACTTCTCCACTACCGTTGCATGTCGAACAACGAATTGGTGATGTACCTGGTTCTGCGCCGCTGCCGTTGCAGGTCACACATAATTCATCGCGTGTGATTTCAATCTCTTTCTCTACTCCGAATACTGCATCTTCAAAAGCAAGGTCAAGCCGATACTGCAGATCAGCCCCACGCCTGGGAGCATTGCGAGCGCGTTGCGAAGTACGTCCAAAACCGCCAAATCCAAACAAATCCCCGAAAATATCGGCGAAGTCAGAGAAATCAACGGTGAAATTAGGCATCCCATTCGGTCCCCGTACACCCTCGTGCCCATAACGGTCATAGGCTCCCCTCCTCTGTTCGTCAGAGAGCACTGCGAAAGCCTCGTTGATCTCCTTGAAGTGCTCTTCGGCATCTGGAGAATCATTAACGTCAGGATGGTACTGGCGAGCCAGCCGGCGGAAGGCAGCTTTCAGTTCATCTTGGGTGGCGCTGCGGGAGACACCCAAAACCTCATAGTAATCGCGCTGAGTCATTTTTCACTTATTAGATATGCTTAATTTAGGCTTCCTCAAATTCTCCATCGACAACATCTTCGTCGTCCGAAGTGCCATTGTCAGTTTCGGGTTCTGCATCAGGGGACGGTTCTGCGTCAGAGGACGGTTCACCCTCAGCAGGATCGGCTTGCGCATAAGCCGCCGCACCGATCTGCTGCACAATTTGGTTCAGGTCTTCTGTCGTTTTTGTGATCGCTTCGATGTCATCGCTGCCCATCACCTCGCGCACGCTGACAACCCCTTCCTCTACTTTACTCCTCATATCCGCCGGAACCTTATCACCCAAATCCTTGAGCACCTTCTCTGCCGTATATGCGGTGTTATCAGCGCTGTTGCGAGCTTCGACCAGATTCTTATGTTGGAGGTCATCGGCAGCATGCTGCTCTGCATCTTTACGCATATGCTCGACTTCATCATCGCTCAGACCTGAAGAAGCTGTAATGGTGATATTTTGACTCCTTCCAGTAGCTTTGTCTTCGGCAGTAACCTTGAGAATTCCGTTCGCGTCGATGTCAAATGTTACATCAATCTGGGGGATGCCGCGCGGAGCAGGCGGTATCCCATCGAGGGTAAATCGACCCAGCGACTTATTATCGTTTGCCATAGGTCGCTCACCCTGCAGGACATTGATCTCAACTTGAGATTGGCTGTCACTGGCGGTGGAAAAGATCTGGCTCTTGCGTGTCGGGATTGTGGTGTTGCGCTCGATCAAAGCCGTAGCAACACTTCCCAGTGTCTCGATCGATAATGTTAGTGGGGTAACATCCAGCAATAAAACGTCTTTAACTTCACCGCCTAACACCCCGGCTTGAATCGCAGCCCCTAAGGCAACGACCTCATCAGGATTTACACCTTTATGCGGTTCTTTATCAAAGAGCTTACGCACGGCTTCCTGCACCGCCGGCATGCGGGTCATTCCACCTACCAAAATCACCTCATTTACTGCAGAGGATTCAACGCCGGCGTCCTTCAATGCCTGTTTCACGGGACCAAGCGAGCGGTCAATCAGGTCGCTGGTCAACTGTTCGAGCTTTGCACGCGTAAGTGTCATTACAAGATGTTTCGGACCGCTGGCATCTGCAGTGATGTAAGGGAGATTTATTTCGGTCTGCATCATAGTGGAAAGCTCAATTTTAGCTTTTTCAGCGGATTCCTTAAGACGCTGCAGCGACTGGCGGTCATCTCGCAGGTCGATGCCCTGTTCTTTCTTGAACTCATCCGCTATGTAATCAATGACGCGTTCGTCAAAATCATCTCCACCAAGGAACGTATCTCCACTGGTGGAACGCACCTGGAAAACCCCATCCCCAACATCGAGAATTGAGATATCAAAAGTGCCGCCACCCAGGTCATATACTGCGATAACCTGGTCATCCTTTTTATCAAGACCATAGGCGAGGGAGGATGCAGTTGGTTCATTAATTATCCGCAGCACCTCCAATCCGGCAATCTTACCGGCATCTTTTGTGGCGTTCCGCTGGGCGTCGTTGAAATATGCAGGAACAGTGATCACGGCTTGGGTGACTGGTTCACCCAGGTAAGCTTCAGCATCAGCTTTTATCTTGCTCAAGATCATGGCCGAAATTTCAGGTGGGGAATAATCTTTATTATCCAGCATAACATGCACATCCCCATTGGAGGCTTCAGTAACCTCATACGGCATGCGAGCAACCACACGCTGCACCGGCTCGTCATTGTACTTTCGTCCCATAAAGCGCTTGATTGAGAAGATCGTGTTTTCAGGATTCACTACGGCTTGATTGCGGGCTACCCGCCCGGTCAGACGCTCGTGATTCTTATTAACCGCTACAACCGACGAAATCAGACGCTCGCCTTCTGCAGACGGAATGATGGTCGGTTCTCCGCCTTCCATAATTGCCATCGCGGAATTCGTTGTTCCCAGGTCAATCCCAATAATTTTCGACATATTCAATCCTCCAGTTTTTTATGATAAATGATGTCTTGCAGTGAGGTTCCCCTCGCAACACCCTGTTAGTTGTTATTTTATTTTGCCACTCGAACCATTGCTGGGCGCAGCACCCGATTTCCGATCATGTAACCCGGTTGCAGTACTTCAATAATCTCTCCACACTTATACGTGTCACTTTCCTCTGAAGTGATAGCTTCGTGCAAGTTGGGGTCGAAGACCTGCCCCTGAGCATCCATCCGCACTACGCCCTCATTCTGGAGAATGGCAAGCAGTTTGTGATAAATCAGATCAACTCCGTTTGCCCATTCAGCGCCATCACTACCTAGCGGTTTATTACTCAACGCCCGTTCGAAATCATCCGTTATTTCTATATACTGTTTGATTATGTTCCCCGTAACTGTCTGGTAAATTTGAGCCTGCTCACGTTCTATTCGCTTCTTGTAATTGGTAAATTCTGCCCGGGCCCGCTGCCAACCGTCTAGGTACTCGTCCGCCTTAGCGCGCGTTTCTTCCAATTCCTGCAACAAAGCGGGGACATCCTCAACGGAATATTCTTCAAGCGGTTGATCGGCCTCTTCAATTAAATCCTGTTGGTGCTCCTTAACCTCAGGTGCATCTTCCACTTGCTCGGTTTCAATATCCTTATTGGCATATTGGTCATTCTGAATTTCCACCATCATCTTCTTGTAAACTCCTCGATTTGAATTGTCTTTACTTTCAGCCACTCAAATCATCCAGTAAATAATTCCTATTCCAACAGTATGTCCTCAACAAGGTCGCTTAGCAGACTGGCTACAAATCTTACCGTAGAAATCGTTCGCCCATATGGCATTCGAATTGGCCCTAAGACGCCCAGTGTGCCAGTCGCCAGACCAGGTGCACCATAACGCGCTAAAACTATCGAAAAATCACGCAGTTCCTCCCAGTTCCCCTCCCCACCAATTAGAACTTGGACACCGCTCAAGTCGTTAGAAAGAACAGTGCGAGTGAGTAAATCCTCCAATAATTGTCTTTCTTCAAAAACGCGCAATGCGTTTCGAGCGATATCAACGGTTTCAAATTCCGGTTCGGTCAGGACGTGGGCTAATCCATCATGATAGATCTCACCGGTGAGCATATCGCTGGTATGACGCAGGTCGTCCAGTATAAGTTTGATGATGTCCTGTTCAAGAGCATCGAATTTATCAGACAACGCAGCGATTGATTCGCCGTCCAAACCAGGCAGCAAATCGTTGAACGATTGAGCGACAATACTCAACCGTTCCTGAGAAATTGGCTCCGCTAAATTGAGCATCTGCTGGTTCACTTCACCACCTGAAAGCACAAGCACCATCAAAACCTGGCGGCCACGTGTACTGATCAATTCCAGGTGCTTGAAAACTGAACGCTCAGAGCGAGGCGCTGTCACCAGTGAGGCTGCCTGTGATTGGTGTGCTAGGACGGAAGCCGCCAGGCGCATCCAACGGTCAATGTCCATGCCAGCCTGGTAAAACTGGTGAACGATCGTACGTTTGGTCGTCGATGGCAATTCTGTATGCCCCATTAACTGGCGCACAAAGAAGCGGTAACCATCTTCCGTGGGAATGCGACCGGCTGAAGTATGCGGTTGGCGCAGATAGCCTGTCTCACTTAGCGCCAACATGTCATTGCGCACCGTGGCAGAGCTAACATTTAGATTGTAATTTTCAACCAAATGCCGCGATCCAATAGGTTGGGCTGTCTCTATATAATCCCGGATGATTAGAGCCAGGATAAGTTTTTGCCTTTCAGTCAGGTTATTCATGGTAGATTTACAATTTTAGCACTCTCGTATTGAGAGTGCTAAAATTACGGTAATGATGATACCATGCCGCTTAGTGTACGTCAAGAAATCCCCCTCTTAAATGGTCAGATTCTAACAAGAGGTTAACAACACACGATATCTTCCTTCAATAAAATGGGGCAAAATCAGGTTTATACATAAGAAACCCAAATCCGTCACAATTGACTTTCCATGGGGAGAATACTGCTTCATAGTTACACCTCAGAATCTTTCTTGATAGACTAGACCAAATAATGGTCGCTATCAATCCTCCAAATGCAAACCATCATTGCCATGCAACGACGCCAGGAATTCGCGATCTTCCTCAGATAAGAGGGCAGTTTCGAACAAGTCCGGACGGCGCTGCCGAGTACGCAGAAGCGCCTGTTCATGCCTCCATCTATCAATCCGGGCATGATCTCCCGAGAGGAGCACATCGGGGACATTCCAACCTCGAAAGACAGCCGGACGTGTGTAATGCGGGTATTCAATCAACCCGCTGGAGTGCGAATCATCAATCGCCCCACTCGGATCTCCAAGCACTCCCGGTATTAAACGTACAACCGCGTCAATCAGGACTAAAGCCGCCAATTCACCACCTGTGAGCACGTAATCTCCAATTGATATTTCATCACTCACCAGGTGTTGGCGAACACGCTCGTCTACCCCTTCATAACGACCACACAACAGCGCCAAGCGACGGGGTCCCTCATCTGCCTGGGCATCATCTTCCAAGTGCAGCGCTACCCCTGCCAGTTCCTTAGCAACAGCCTGAGTAAAAACCCGACCTTGTGGAGTGAGTAAAATCAGCGGACACGCAGGCGGAGAACCAAGCACACCTTCGACGGCAGCGAAGACCGGTTCTGGCTTCATCACCATACCGCCGCCGCCGCCATAAGGTATATCATCCGTCACATGATGGCGGTCGGTTGTCCACTGGCGAATATTATGCAAGCGGACAGTTAGGATTTCACGTTGGCGGGCACGCTGCATGATGCTGGTGTGTAAATATGGTTCAAAGACCTCGGGGAATAGAGTAAAAACATCAAACTCAAGAGCTTTCTGCATGGCAACCTCGCCAGGTGGCTCGCAACAATGAGATGGGTTTACAACCTCACTCTCAATTGAACTAACGGATTCACTAGAACATTCTTGTGTTTCGTCATTCTAGCTGTATGGGGCTAAATTGACAAGACCATCAATGACAGACCATCAATGCATGCTCACAACAATTTTGTTCATATATCACTCGATCCAGAACAAAGGACCAGAGACTAACGGTGAATCGTGTATTTAGAAGACCCACTTACAGGAAAAGTCAAAAATTAGGGAAATTGTTAACAATGCTGGAATTAAACTTTAAGAGTTGTTTATAACAAATAGCTGCTGCAACAATCTTGCTTGACTGTAAATCTCTTAGGATGATAATATGGTGATATGTACTTACGTGGCAACAAATTAAACATGACCCGCAGTCCTAAACGGCGTCCAAATCTGCTGCGGATATTTATACTTATAACCCTCATCGGGGCGGCTCTTTATGTAAGTCAAGTTGTTGTACCAGCTACACCTCCGTTATTTATTCCAACGCCAACCCCAACCCGCAGCCCAGAATCATTTGTGAATCAGGGAGAGGAATTATTCAAATCTGGTAAGTTAACACTAGCCGCGGAAGCCTACAAAGATGCCATTAACACAGACCCAGGAAATCCGTCGAATTACATCACACTAGCACGAATTCAGGTCTGGTTGGGCGAATATGATGA
>CBFDCK010000043.1:0-21682 GCA_965603285.1 uncultured bacterium | reverse complement strand
CCCTACAGATCAAGATCAAATTGCGCTCGGTTGCCGAATATACCAAACTTCTGAAGGGTTACAGGGATGGCCAACAAAAGAAATGCTATTAGAAAAATTAGAACCCATGATGTCTGAAGGATAAATAACTCTAAACGAAACAGCGGGGCTTTTACATTTAATCACCCCAGACGAGAATCGAATCTAACAAAATTGAATACTTTGAATCATTAATCGTACAGTTCAATATTAAGGAAGATAACTCGACCCGCTAATAATCATTTTTACATGAGTGAGTTTCAATTTCTAACCTCAAATCATCCAATTTTCCCCGATTTTCAATGCGCAATATAGACAAAAACCGCTCAACAAGGCATGTCTAGGGGGTCATTAGTCCTTAAATTTGTGGAGAACGGGGTGTTTTTTCCCCGTTCTCCCGTAAGCAAAGCTCCGCTTTGCGACGATGACCCGTGAAGGACTCGAACCTTCAACCAATTGATTAAGAGTCAACTGCTCTGCCAAATTGAGCTAACGGGCCGTGTGAGAAAAATTATACCTGAAAGATGAGGGCTGTCAAACAAAGAGTGGATAATGGGATCCAAATTCTCACGATGAGCACGGATAAATCAATTAATCAAAAAATCAGTAATTATCCATCTGAACAGTCTTCATTGGCGTCAAACGCCTAATAAATTCCCACCCCAGACCTTATCCCCCAAGTTGGGATTTTTCTTTAATTCCCCCTTTTACCCTTGTATTCCTGGAACTTTTGTGCTATTAATAAGGGCTCATACTGTAAACTAGTTTTACTTAGGAATATTCATGACCGGTTCAACTATCACCGCCCTAGCAGCCAACCCAGCGCCCAGCCCGGAAATATCAACGTTCTCAAGTACGGTTTCTACAACCGCCGCTTCTGCGACCGCTGCCTATCCGACTAGGAACGCCTGGAATTCGAATTTCTCGTCTATCGTCCGTCATCTATCGTCCAATTATTCGTTCCTATTCGTTTCGCGATTTTCTTTTACTCAAAAATATTCGGTATTGAATCCTCTCCCCGCTGGGGAAAGGGCAGGGTGAGGGGTCCCTCTCTTCCACCGTTTTCATCTCCTTTCCTCCAGTACTGCGGCTATACTGGAGAGTGGCGCCAGGTGGTCGACTTTTCTATGTTTATTTTCATTTTAAATGGCTGGTTTTTATTTTAGAATTAACATCCGAATGTAATTGCTAGTTGTTTATCCAACATAAAGGATAAATAGGCACACATATTGCAACTTAATCAAAAAATAACAAAAACGAGCAAGGAAACGAAACAGAGATATTTTGTAAAGCTTACAGAAACTGTGAATCTAAGCCATACTAGGTGACAGCTTTCTTTCTTTCTCAGCAGTTGATCGGGACTAATGCCATGTCAGGAATCATGCCCTCTGGAGTAAAACAAATGAGTGAAGGAACCGTATTAATTGTAGAAGACAACGACGTATTAAGAGATGGATTGGACGAGATGCTGTCTATCGAAGGCTATTCCACAGTAACTGCGGCTGATGGGCAGGAAGCCCTGAGTAAAATGGAAGCGGTCACCCCCGATTTGATCTTGGCGGACATTGCTATGCCGGTAATGGATGGATTTCAACTTTTCACAGCCGTTCGCGATCGATCTGCTTGGGTCACTATCCCCTTCATCTTCCTGACCGCACGGGCAGAAACGGCAGATGTCATCGCTGGTAAGAATTTAGGGGCTGAGGATTACCTGGTCAAACCGATCGGGCGCGAGGAATTGGTCACCAATTTGCGCTCGCGGATTGCCCGCACAAGTCAGCTAAAGACAAATCAACTTAAGCATGCTCACCTGGCAAGCCTCACTGCTCTAGCAAAAGCCATCGAGTTGCGGGATACATACACCGGTGGGCACGTGGAGCGCGTCATGGAGTACGCCCTGACAGTCGGCACTCTTTTGGGCTGGAACGAAAGCAGTTTAGAGCATTTGCGCTACGGCGCGATTCTGCACGACATCGGTAAAATCCATATTCGTGAAAGCGCACTTCTAAAAGACTCATCCCTGAATGATAAGGAACTTGAAGAAATGAGGAGACATCCAGTTATTGGTGCAGAGATGATCACGGATATCCCATATCTGTCAGGTGCAGTCCAAATCGTGCGCTACCACCACGAGCGGTGGGATGGCAAGGGTTATCCGGAAGGTTTATCGGGCAAAGACATTCCCGAAGGTGCCCGCATCATAGCCGTTGTGGATGCATTTGATGCCATGACCACCGATCGCCCTTACAGCAGTGCTATCTCCCTTCAGGAAGCTAATGAAGAGCTCCTGCGCTGGGCAGGAGAACAATACGACCCAGGTGTTATCTCGGCTTTCCAAAAAGCCTATGAAAAAGGTGAGATTCAAACCATATACGAAAAATATTAGGATCCTCTCGACATTTCCCATCCCAATAGATCTTTTTTCCTCGCAGCCCCCCAACGATAATCTCCGAACACTCCTATTTTGCGTATCACCCGATGGCATGGAATTATTACCGGTTCCGGATTCTGTGCAACTGCCCTTCCGACTGCTTGAGTTGCTTTCCGCATCCCGATCTGCCTGGCAAGCCTCACCGCTCTGGCAAATGCCATCGAGTTGCGGGATACATACACCGGTGGGCACGTAGAGCGCGTCACGGAGTACGCCCTGGCAGTCGCCACTCTTTTGGGCTGGAACGAAAGCAGTTTAGAGCATTTGCGCTACGGCGCGATTCTGCACGATATCGGTAAAATCCATATTCGTGAAAGCGCACTTCTAAAAACCTCCTCGCTGAATAATGAGGAACAGGAAGAAATGAAGAGACATCCAGTTATTGGTGCAGAGATGATCACGGACATCCCAAACCTGGCAGGTGCAGTCCAAATCGTGCGCTATCACCACGAGCAGTGGGATGGCAAGGGTTATCCGGAAGGGTTATCGGGCAAAGACATTCCCGAAGGCGCCCGCATCGTAGCCGTTGTGGATGCATTTGATGCCATGACCACCGATCGCCCTTACAGCAGTGCTCTCTCTCTTCAGGAAGCTAATGAAGAGCTCCTACGCTGCGCAGGAGAACAATACGACCCAGGTGTTATCTCGGCTTTTCAAAGAGCCTGGGCTGAAGGTGAGATTCAAACGATATCGGAAGCGTATTGAGTATTCCCGTAATACATTAATCTCTAGGATCCACCCATAAATAAATATACATAGATTTTAATCATTACCCCCTGGCGCATAGACGGCTTGATCTTCAGGTTGAGCTCTGGGGTGTATGGCGAAGTTGATCAGCACGACCGCAAACACGATGATGACCGCGGCAATGATGATACGCGCTGTCAGGGGTTCGTTAACCAGAAATGTCCCTAATAAAATTGCGATTACGGGATTCACATATGCGTAAGTCGAGACCAGGGGGGTTGGAGCCACACGCAGAAGCCAGTTGTAGGTAATAAAGCCCACTATAGATCCGAAGAGAATTAGATATAAGAAACCTACCCAGGATACGGCAGGTATAGCGATTAGATCAACCAAGCGCCATTCGCCTGTTATGGAACCCAGGATGAATAGGACCCCACCGCCAACCAGCATGAGCATACTGATCCTCATAATTGCTGAAGACGGCCGCGCAGCCTCACGCGCATAAATCGTACCCACCGCCCATAAAAAGGCTGATAAGAGAAGCACAAAAATTCCAACAGGATGCAACCCACTGCTCACCCCCAAAAACTGCTGCGGTCCAATCAGGATAAAAATCCCGATAAACCCGACCAGCACTCCCAGGATGGCGAGCAGATTCGGCCTCTTTGTCCCGGGTAAGACCAGATCTATCACCACCATCCACAGCGGAGAAGTAGCGATTACCAGGGCTGCGATGCCAGACGGCACCATTTGTTCAGCCCAGGTCACGCCCCCGTTACCGCCAAGGACTAAGAATAAACCGATGATGCCAGCTATACGCCATTCCTTCAATTTGGGTGTTTCGTCCCCCGCCAATCTGCGCCAGATAAATAACACCGTACCGGCTATTAAAAAGCGGCTGCCAGCCATCAAGAAAGGCGGCATATGCTCCACTGCTAGACGAATCGCCAGGTATGTGGCCCCCCACACCAGATAAATAACCAGCAACGCCACCCAGATACGGGTCTTCATGCTGAGCTTTTAGCCATTTCCCATCCTAAGATGGCTTTTTTGCGGGAAGCGCCCCAGCGATATTCACCAAAGGCACCCATCTTACGGATAACGCGATGGCAGGGAATGATCACCGGGATCGGATTCTGAGCCACAGCACTCCCCACGGCGCGGTAAGCGTCCGGCACGCCGATGCGTCTAGCGATATCCTGGTAAGAAACAACGCTTCCGACCGGGATCTGCAGCAGTTCCTCCCACACTTTGAGTTGAAAATTAGTTCCGCGCAGGAAGATGTGTAGAGGAGTTTGACCTGCTCCCGCGTAAAACGAAAATATCTTTTCCATTATGGAAGCGGTTTGCGCGGGATCATTTCTAAGATCGGATTTTTCCCAACGATTTCTCAATACTTGATATGCTTCGCGGTGGTCGCCTTTATGAATAAAAATCAGGCTGCAGACACCTTTTTCGGTAGCAGCTATTAGACATTCACCAAATGGGCTGAAGTGATAACCATAACTAATCGTAAGCCCTTCTCCACGCATTTTATACTCTCCCGGCGTGACTGCTTCACAAGATACAAATAGATCATGTAAACGACTCGGACCGGATAAACCAGTTTGGTAGGCAACATCAAGTATCGGACTTGACTTTCGTAACAACTCTTTAGCGTGTTCTTTTGTCAGGATTTGTAGAAACCGTTTTGGACTAATCCCAACCCAACGTGAAAATAAGCGCTGGAAATGATAAGGACTGTACCCTACGCTGTTGGCGACATCATCCAATGATGGTTGATTCTTGTAATTCCGTTCTAGGTAGGCTATCGCCCGTTCAACAACATAGTAATCGGAGGTCATTTGTTGGTAATTCAGGGTCTCATGCATGTTAATCATTTTGATATTCACTTTTTTCAGCACTTCAAGTTTGTGTGAATATTAATTGACGGGATTATAATTCTCCACCCGATTCTTGCGACCATGTTTATCTTGCATAGGGAGTAATTTTACTCTGATATTCCATTAAATAGTATGTGGAAAATTTGTCAGACAAAATTTGTCAGACAATTGACATTCCAATCTTTATTTGATAAACTAATGTTGTCAGACAATTTACTTGATATTCACGTGCAACTCATAGCGCGGTCAGCTATATTTACATCAAATAATATACTCAACATAAAAAACAATCTAAAATTCCTATGACCACACTCCTTGTTCGCAACGCGACGTTATTGGTTGGCATGGATGACCATCGCCGGGAAATTTCCGACGGTGGTCTTTTTATTTCCGATGGTTTTATCCAAAAGGTTGGACCAACATCGCAGCTTCCATCAACTGCTGATGAGGTGCTTGACCTTTCTGGTCATATCTTACTTCCAGGCTTGATCAACACCCATCACCATTTCTACCAGACGCTGACACGAGTAGTTCCAGCCGCCCAAAATGCAAACTTGTTTAAATGGCTGAAAACCCTCTACCCTATTTGGGCTCGGATGATACCTGATGATATCCGCGTCTCGACCAAAACAGCGTTGGCAGAATTAGCTCTTTCGGGCTGCACGACCGCCTCTGATCACTTATACCTGTACCCAAACGGTTCCCGACTGGACGACGAGATAGAAGCAGCTTCCGAAATTGGTCTGCGGCTGCACGCTGCGCGTGGTTCGATGAGTCTCGGCGAGAGCAAGGGAGGATTACCCCCGGACAGTGTGGTAGAAGAGGAAGATTTCATTCTCAAAGATTCGCAGCGCCTGATCGAGACGTACCACGATCCAAATCCAGGGTCAATGACCCAGGTCTTCCTGGCTCCATGTTCACCTTTCAGTGTAACGCCCGAATTGATGCGCGAGAGTGCCGCACTGGCACGTGAATATGGTGTCCGGCTGCACACCCATCTCGCCGAAACCAAGGATGAGGAGCTGTTCTGCGAGCAAAAGTTCGGCTTTCGCCCGGTGGCCTATATGGATTTTCTGAACTGGATTGGCGATGACGTTTGGTTCGCGCATTCGGTGTATGTCAACCAGAGCGAAATTGATTTATACAAGCAGACCGGATGCGGCGTGGCGCACTGTCCAAACTCTAACATGCGCCTTGCTTCAGGCATTGCGCCCATATTGGATATGTTTCTCAGCGGCGTCAAGGTGGGCATCGGGGTTGACGGATCTGCCTCTAATGATGGATCTCACATGCTTGAAGAAGTACGCCAGGCGATGTTGATTTCTCGCTTAGGTGCCGGAATCCACGGCGCTTCGCTGTCAGGCGACGATACCCCTGCGCTCATGACCGCCCGTCAGGTGCTTGAAATCGCCACCCGGGGAGGCGCGTCGGTGCTGGGTAGAAATGACATCGGTTCTTTGGAAGCCGGCAAATGCGCCGATTTCACTGCAATCAAGCTTGACAAACTGGGTTACGCCGGCGCTCTGCATGATCCAGTTGCAGCAGTCGTTTTTTGTGCACCAGTGAACGCTGATTACACCGTCGTTGGTGGCAAATTTATTGTCAAAGACGGTCATCTGATGACCGAAGATATCCATGCTCTGGTCAAGGAACAAAATATAGCCGCAAAACGCTTATTAACTGCCTGAAGATAATCAAATCGAATCATAAACAATTGGAGGGTAAATGGACGCCATCGCACTCACATCACTTTCTCGCCATCTGGTTGATGTTGCTATGGGGCGGAAACCGGCAGATATGGTTATCCGGGATGGTCGCTGGGTGAACGTCCAATCCGGCGAAATCATCCCCAATACGGATATTGCGATCACCAAAGAACGTATTGCATTTGTGGGTCCCGATGCGTCACACACCATTGGTGACTCAACCCAGATCATCGAAGCCGATGATCAATACCTTGTTCCAGGACTGCTCGATGGTCACATGCATGTTGAATCGGGGATGGTGACCGTAACTGAATTTGTGCGCGCGGTGATCCCGCATGGTACCACAGGGATGTTTGTTGACCCTCATGAGATCGCGAATGTATTCGGACTGAAAGGCGTGAAACTGATGGTAGATGAAGCCGCCCGACAACCTATCCATGTTCGGGTTCAGATGCCTTCATGCGTCCCCTCAGCCCCGGGTTTGGAAACACCAGGCGCAGCTTTAGGTCCTGATGAAGTCGCTGAAGCTATGACCTGGGAAGGTATCATCGGATTAGGGGAAATGATGAACTTTCCGGGTGTGTTTAACAGCGACGGTAATATGCACGCCGAAATGGCGGAAACGCGCTTAGCCAGCAAAGTGGTCGGTGGACATTACGCCTCTCCGGATATCGGATTACCTTTCCACGGTTATGCAGCCGGTGGTCCAGAAGATGACCACGAAGGCACAAGAATGGAAGACGCAGTTTCCAGAGTGCGCCAGGGAATGAAAGTAATGCTGCGTTATGGTTCTGCATGGCACGATGTGGCAGAAGGTGTACGTGCCATCACTGAAAAAGGACTCGACCCACGCCATTTTATATTGTGCACGGACGATTCCCATTCCGAGACTCTGGTAAACGATGGACATGTCAACCGCGCAGTTCTACAAGCCATCGCTCACGGCGTTCCGCCAATCACCGCCCTGCAGATGGTTACCATAAATACAGCCGAGCATTTTGGCGTTGCGCGTGAAATTGGTATGATCGCCCCCGGACGGTATGCAGACATTCTCCTGGTTAGGGACCTAACAAATTTAAACACGGAAATGGTGATCGCCAGGGGAAATGTCGTTGCCAAGGAAAATCAGCTCTTGATTGATATACCTGATTACCCGTATCCGGATTGGGTCACAAAATCCGTTCATCTGGGGCATAAACTCAGCGCCCAGGACTTTCGAATACAATCACCAAGAGCATCCACAGTAAAAGCTAACATTATCGGTGTGATAGAAAATCAGGCGCCAACCCGGCATTTGACAATGGACATCCCCGTACAAGATGGCGAAGTGTATGTGGATCTGGAACGGGATATCGCAAAAATTGCTCTTGTTGAACGACACAAAGGCACAGGCGGCGTAATTGTGGGATTTGTGCACGGTTTCGGTTTTAATACCCAATGTGCGGTTGGATCAACCGTCGCTCATGACAGCCACCATATGATCATTGTCGGTACAAATGAAGATGACATGGCGACAGCCGCAAACGAGCTGGCACGAATCCAGGGGGGACAAATCGTCGTCCGTCAAGGAGAAGTAATCGGTCAGGTGGAACTGCCTATCGGTGGGCTGATGTCAAATGAACGAGCTGATGTGGTCGCATTAAAAGCCAAAACCGTTCTGGACGGCTTCCGAGCCTGTGGTTGTCAAATGAACAACCCAAATATGCAGCTGAGCTTGCTGGCGCTAGTTGTCATTCCCGAATTACGAATATCGGACCTGGGATTGGTGGACGTAACTAAATTTGAATTTATACCCGTCTTAGAAGGATAGCGGTAACTAACAGATAAGATGGAAAAAATAAAAATTTATTAGTTAGCGTATGAAAATGTCAAATCATCAAAAATCTCGAATTCTGCATGAAAATCTAGAGACACTAATCTCTACAAAAGAGACTGGCGACAGGCTGCCTTCCGAACCAACACTTGCAAAAGAACTGGGGGTCTCGCGGGCGACCCTGCGGGAAGCGATGCGCACTTTCGAAATCCAGGGCATGATCCGCCGCAGGCAAGGATCAGGGACTTATGTCACCCGTCCGACACAGAAGCTCCAAAGCGGTTTGGAAGTACTGGAAAGTATACAAACTGTGGCAAATCGTTTAGGGCTGCAGGTGAGGTTGGGAAAATGGAGAGCCATACGTCGTCCCCCTCAGGATGACGAAAGACTTACCTTGGGTCTTGAACCCGGTGAGAGTGTGCTCGATGTAAGGCGTGTAATTATTGCCGAGGACAGACCGGCGGCTTTCTTAATCGATGTGCTCCCCTTGGATGTTCTGACACCCGAAGACCTTGAGGATGGTTTTACTGGCTCCATCCTGGACATATTACTGCATCGAGGAAGGCCAAGTTTACACGTCTCACGCACCGATATTAATGCAGTTACGGCATCGGAAGAGGTTGCTCGAGCACTAGGAATCCAAAGAGGGGATGCCTTATTATGTTTTTATGCAGATTTGTATACGACATCAGGCGAAGTTGTCGACCATTCATACAGCTATTTCTTGCCTGGATACTTTGACTTTCACGTTGTACGTCAGGTAGGATGAAAAAATTAGTATCAAGTTTATGTATCAAGTATCATGTTAATTTTATTTACTCAATTTAATAAAAGGAGAATTTAGAGATGCGTAGTTTTTTAGGAAGAGATATTCTTTCCCTCAAGGAATTTGAGCGCAATGAGTTCTTTCGGATCTTTGAGATTGCGAAAGAACTCGAACCCATTGCGAGAAACCGTCGCAACAGCGATATGCTGGTGGAAAAGACCCTGGTTACCGCGTTTTACCAACCCAGCACACGCACACGCCTGGCACATGAAGCCGCTATGCACCGTTTGGGTGGGCATGTGACCGGCTTTGCAGACGCAAAAATGACCCGGGCGGGCGACTTTTATCAGGAGTCGATCAAAGACACCGTTAAAATGCTGGAATTCTATGGTGATGTGATCGTTATGCGCCATTTCCAACAGGGTGCACCACAAGAAGCAGCCAAGTGGGCTTCTATACCGGTAATAAATGGAGGGGATGGCTGGGGTGAACATCCCACCCAAATCCTGACCGACCTGTACACAGTGCTTCAGGAAAAAGGACGTATCGATGGACTAAACTGGCTGGCTGTTGGAGATATGCGCATGCGCACCATGCATTCTCTAGGTTACGCTTTGACCCAGTTCGACTGTCCAATAACCTTTGTCTCGCCACCCGAAATGTCGCTGACCCCAGAATTCAAGACCGATCTCCAACAATACAGCCTGGATTTCAGCGAAGCAGAACACGTGGAACAGGCTATCGGCAAGGCAGATGTCATTCTGGTTGAACCTGTGGTGCAACCCGATTACACAAAGTCACGTGATGAACGGGAAGGCGATGCTGATCTAACGCCAGCAAATTATAAGATCACGCGCGAATTGCTGACCACAAAAGCCAAGTCGGACGCAATTTTGCTGCACTCTCTTCCGCGGATGGATGAAATACCACCGGACGTCGATATCACCCACTGGTCACGCTACTGGCAGGAAGCCTTCAACGGCGTGGTTATGCGGATGGCACTGCTGGCATTGATTTTGGGAGCGACGGAGTAAGGACGAGGAGACTAACACATGCAAACTGATTTGAGGAACAGAGATTTAATCGGGGACCTTGACTTCACCAAGGAAGAAGTTGAAACCGTCCTGGAGGTCGCGTTTGATCTCAAACGGAAGCGCGCTTTGGGAGAGCTGCATCCATATCTGCGGGACAAAGTCCTGGCGATGCTGTTCTTCTTTTCCAGCACCCGCACACGTGGATCGTTTGAATCCGGGATGGCCCAATTAGGCGGTCATGCCGCTTTTATTGAGAGCCGTACGACACAAATATCCCACGGTGATACTGAAAAAGAAATGGGCGAGATTTTCGGTCGGTATTTCGACGGGATCGCAATTCGACATGTTGACTGGGGCATCGGCAATCGCTATCTAAATCTCGTTGCTGGAGCATCACGAGTACCGGTGCTGAATATGCAGTGCGAGATTTACCACCCCTTTCAAATTCTGGCTGACTTGATGACGATTATTGAAAAGAAAGGGCGTGATCTGCGCGCCAAGAAAATGGTCGTATCGTGGGCATACGCTTCATCTTACTTGAAACCGGTCTCGGTACCGCAATCGCTGATCCTGCAAATGCCCCGATTTGGATTGGATGTAGTCCTGGCTCACCCTCCCGAGTTCAAGCTTATGCCTGAAATTATGGATCAAGCGCAGGAACAAGCGCGCAAATACAACGCAGGTTTTGAAGTGATCGACGATATGGAAGAGGCCTTTAAGGATGCGGATATCGTGTACGCCAAATCGTGGGGACCATTGCTTACAACTCAGGATGCTGAAGAAGGAAAACGCATCCAGGACCAATACGCAAACTGGATCACGGACGAGCGCAAGATGAAACTTGCCAAACCGGATGCCATCTACATGCATCCCCTGCCCGCTGACCGCAACATCGAAGTCACTGATGAGGTCATGGATGGACCCAATTCAGTGGTTTATGATGAAGCAGAAAACCGCTTACACGTTCAGAAAGCCGTAATGGCACTGACGATGCGTTAGAATTGGAGGATAGAATGAGCAAACGCAAAGTAGCAGTTGTGGCTATCGGTGGTAATTCCCTGATTAAGGATAAAAGTCACCAGACTGTGGAAGACCAGTACCAGGCAGCCAAGGAGACCACTCAACATATCGCAGATATGATCGAGACTGGCTGGGATGTGGCAATTGGGCATGGTAACGGTCCACAAGTTGGCTTTATCCTGCGCCGGTCAGAAATTGCGCATAAGGTGGAAGGAATGCATGAAATTCCATTGGAAGTCTGCGGAGCAGACACCCAGGGCGCCATCGGTTATGCTTTGCAGCAAAACTTACAAAACGAGCTTCATCGACGTGGGATCCAGAAACCGGTTGCAACTGTCATTACCCAGGTGCTGGTTGATAAAGAGGATCCAGCATTCAAAAATCCCACAAAACCTATTGGCGGGTTCATGGACGAGACCGAAGCGGATAAGCGTACCACAGATCTGGGCTGGAATGTAGTTGAAGACGCTGGGAGAGGCTGGCGTCGTGTCGTGCCATCACCTTTGCCTAAGGAAGTCGTCGAACTTGATTCCGTAAAAGCCTTGATAGACAACGGAGGGGTTGTAATTACCGTTGGAGGTGGAGGCATTCCAGTAATCGACAATGGGGATGGAGAATATGTGGGCACTGCCGCGGTAATAGACAAAGATTACGCCTGCAGCCTGCTCGCGTGGAAAATAAATGCAGACTTGCTGTTGATATCTACCGCCGTCGAGAAAGTTGCTCTAAACTTTGGTAAACCAAATCAAGAGTGGATCGATCGAATGACATTATCCGAAGCACAAGTGTATCTGGCAGAAGGAACCCATTTCGCAAAAGGATCCATGGCTCCCAAAATCCAGGCGATCCTGTGGTTCTTGGAGACAGGTGGTAAGGGAGCTCTCATAACCGACCCTAAAAATATCGGGCGTGCTCTAAAGGGTGAAACAGGGACATGGATCGTTCCAGATTGAATCGTTCCTTATCGAAGATGAATACAGGTAGAAAATATGTCATCTGACCGGGTTGTTCAGGAAAAACTTCCATAGACAAATCCCACTCATACATTTATGCTATTGAAGGTAAATAATGAAAATAATGAAAGGAGGTTATATCGAACCAAAACCGTTTAGATTGACCCGATTCGAAGATTCTCAAACACACTTTCTTTATTAGAACTAGGAGGAGTAAAATGCAAAGCAAGACCTTGTGGTTTCTATTCACTTTGTTAGCCATCGCAGCCATGGTTTTGGCAGCCTGCCAGCCCGCTGCACCAACAGAAGCGCCAGCGGAAGAACCAGCCGTGGAAGAACCAGCCGCAGAGGAACCGGCGGTAGAAGAACCTGTGGCAGAAGAACCAGCGGAAGAAGTTGGCGGATTACAAATCCCTGAAATCGAAGATGGAAAATTTAACGTCGCCATGGTGCTGATTGGTCCTCATGACGACGGCGGCTGGTCACAAGCCCACTTTGAGGGCTTGGACTTTGTCGGGGAAAATGTACCTGATGTGCATGTCGCCTACATTGAAAACGTACCCGAGGGTGCGGATTCGGAGCAGGTTTTCCGGAGCCTGTCCCGCAAAGGCTTTGACTTGATCTTTGGGACTTCCTTTGGTTACATGGATCCCATGGAGGTCGTAGCCGGCGAATTTCCTGACACCACTTATATCCACATCAGTGGCTATAAATCCAACATGGATAACTTCGGCAACCTGTTCGGAGCAATGGAGAACATGAAATATCTGGGCGGAATGCTGGCGGGGGCACGCGCCAAAATGGATGGCAACCCCAAGCTGGGTTACATGGCTACCTTCCCCATTCCTGAGGAATTACGCCTGGGTAACGCCATCGCTCTGGGTATGAAGGAAACCTGCCCGGAATGCACCATGGATGTCCGCTGGATCAACACCTGGCACGATCCGATCATCGAAAAAGAGGCTGCGGCCTCATTATTTGATGCCGGCGCACAGGTGGTATTCACCGGTGCCGACACGCCAGCAGTCGCCGATGTAGCTCAGGAAAAGGGTAAATGGGGCATCACCTACGACTGGTTCGGCTCCTGCAAAGTTGACGCCTGCTTGACCGCACCATACTGGGTATGGGGACCGGTCTACGAGAAGATCACCAATGGAGTCATCGATGGGACCTACGAACCCGGTTGGGACTACTTCGACGCCGATACGGGCGGTCTGGGATTGTTTGGCTTCATGGAAGGTCAGGAACTGACCCCTGGCTTGAAGGATCTACCACCCGAGGTACTAGATCAGGTCCGCACGACCCTGGATCAAATGCTAAAGGGTGAATTTAACCGCTTTGATGTTTTCTCCGGCGAGATACTGGACAATAAAGACACAGTAATTGTGCCGGCTGGCGAAAAGATGGAACAGGCTGACCTGGACCAATTCCCGCCCGGCGCACCGGGTCTGGAATGCGAGTACTGCATGTTCTGGTGGGCTAACGGCATCACAGCCGAACTACCTGAATAACATATTCTAAAAAAAAGGGTCGGGATAGGAACTTGTCCCGACCCTCTCCCTTAATCTTCTTTATATTACATTTTTACGTAAAGCGAATAAAGTGACTCTTACAAATAATTCAGAAATGCCCAATCTCCATCAGCTCGTTGTGGAAATGCGTGGGATCACTAAACGCTTCCCAGGTGTGCTGGCAAATTACAATGTAGATTTTGACCTGAGACATGGAGAGATCCACACTTTGTTAGGAGAAAATGGGGCTGGTAAAAGCACCTTGATGAACGTGCTCGCTGGATTGTATCAACAAGATGCGGGAACCATGCTGGTCAAAGGTAAGTCAGTGAATTTTTCTTCCCCGCGAGATGCGATCGAAGCAGGTATCGGCATGGTTCACCAGCATTTTATGCTTGTGCCTTCCCAAACAGTGACCGAGAACATATTGTTAGGTTTGGATGAACCCCGTTTTAACCTCCATTTGAATGATTACGATCAGATTGTTGCCGAACTTAGCGAGCGTTTTGGATTGAAAGTTGACCCGCGAGCCAAAATCTGGCAGCTATCTGTAGGCGAACAGCAGCGTGTCGAACTGCTAAAAATGTTATACCGGGGAGCAGATATTCTTGTCCTGGATGAACCTACTGCAGTGTTGGCTCCAAAAGAAATTGAGGAGTTTTTTTTGACCTTGCGATCGATGGTCAAAGTAGGTAAATCCGTAATTTTCATTAGTCACAAATTACATGAGGTAACCGCAATTTCAGACCGGGTTACTGTGCTGCGGAAAGGAAAGGTAAGCGCGACAGGATTGGAGATGAAAGATATCACCCGCCAGGAACTGGCTCACATGATGGTGGGCAGGGAAGTTATCTTCAGGCTTGAAAAAAATCCCCAGAAACCCGGGAAGGTGGTACTCGAAATCCAAGACGTACATGCACAAAATGATAAAGGATTACCAGCGGTGCAGGGTGTATCGCTCCTGTTACGCTCCGGTGAGATTCTCGGATTGGCCGGAGTGGCTGGAAATGGACAGCGCGAGTTGGCTCAGGTTATTAACGGTCTGCGCAAATGCAGCCAGGGAGAGGTCCTGCTGAACGGTGAAGTGATCAGCAACCGGACCGCTCGTTTCAGCATCCAGCGCGGCCTGGCTTACGTACCTGAAGATCGCACTCATGTTGGCAGTTCCCCCAACTTGAGCGTGACCGATAACGTGATAATGAAAAAATACCTCACACCGCCGGTGGCACGCGGCTGGGCTATAGATATGGGCGTCGCCAAACAGTTCGCGCAGGGACTGAAGGAAGCTTACGATATAGCAGCGCCGACTGTGGAAACACCTGTCCGCCTGCTATCAGGCGGCAATCTGCAGCGCGTAATCCTGGCACGTGAAATTTCTGGCGAACCGGCAGTTATGATTGCCGTACAGCCGACACGGGGACTGGATGTGGGCGCAATCGAAGGCATCCACCGTCTGCTTTTAGCCCAATGTGAGACTGGGACCGCAATCCTGTTGATCTCGGAGGAACTTGAAGAACTGCGAGCGTTAAGTAATCGAATTATGGTCATCTACGAAGGTCGGATCATGGGCGAAACACAAGGGGATGAAATGGAAAAGATCGGCTTGATGCTGACCGGCACGCCTTTAACACAGATTGAAGAACAAGGAACGGCAGAATATGTCTGATATTACATACTCTCCCCCATCAAAAAGACGTAAAGGTCTGCCTTTTAGGATCCAGATTGAACCGCGTTTGACTGAACCGCCGCGCTGGTACCCGTTCGCGGTCTCGTTAGGAGCGGTTATCGTTGCCCTCACCATAGGAGGCATCGTGATTGCCCTGGCAGGTGGGGATCCCTTGCGATCCTACGCCCATATTGCACGCGCCTCCTTCGGCAGCCTGGGCGTCTTCTCGGACACGCTGGTCAAGGCAACTCCGCTGATCCTGGTAGGTCTGGCATGTACGGTAGCTTTCAGCATGCGCCTGTGGAATATCGGAGCAGAAGGTCAATTATACATGGGGGCTTTCGGAGCCAGCGCGGTGGTGCTGATCCCCCTGCTGCCGCCGGAAACTTCCCCTTGGATACTACTCCCGGTCATGATGCTGGCTGGTTTCCTGGCTGGCGCCGTGTGGGGATTTATACCCGGATTTTTAAAGGCTCTCTACAACGTCAACGAGATCATCACTACTCTAATGATGAATTATATTGCTTTTGCTTGGATTAACTTTTTCGTCTTCGCAGTATGGAGTGAAGGCGGATTCCAGATGAGCCCCATGTTTCCCAAGAACGCTTGGCTGCCCCGGTTAGCCGACTATGCCAAAGAGTTTCCCGTCTTAGCCGGACTTACCACACACATAGGCTTATTCCTGGGTTTAGGAGCCGCAGTGGTAGTGTGGTTCATCCTTTACCGCAGCCGTTGGGGATACGAAATCCGCCTGATCGGCGATAACCCCCAGGCGGCTAACTATGCCGGAATCAACATCAAGCGCAACATCATCCTTGTGATGATGTTTTCTGGCGCATTAGCTGGATTGGCAGGCGCATCTGAGATCTCCGGCGTGGTGCACCGTTTGCAAAGCTCAATCTCTCCGGGTTACGGCTTCACGGGAATTATCATTGCCTGGCTGGCAAAACTTAACCCCTTCGCAGTTGTCCTTGTATCAATCCTTTTTGGCGCCCTTATCCTGGCAGGACGCGAAATACAACCTTCTGGAATACCGAAACTGATCCAGGGTGTCATCCTGGTTTGCCTGATCGCAAGCGATTTTATTCTGCGATACCGTATTCGGTTAATTCACGTCGCAGAGGAGTCCTAGCGATGGATGTAATCATTATCTTGCAAGCAGGCGTCGCCAGCGGTACGGTGTTATTGTTCGCAACAATAGGAGAACTTTTTGCAGAGCGTTCAGGAGTCCTCAACCTGGGAGTAGAGGGCATGATGCTGATTGGCGCAATGAGCGCATTCAGCGTTGCATTAGCCACCGGTAATCCCTGGCTGGGTGTATTGGCGGCGATGCTGGCAGCCGGACTGTTCAGCCAGATACATGCATTTATCGTCATCACATTACAAGCCGACCAGGTGGTTAGCGGTTTGGCGCTAACCTTCCTGGGTGTGGGTATCAGCCTGGTACTGGGTGAGGGACTCAGTAAGGCTGGGGCGGTTTCACTTCTGCCCCGCTTCTCGATCCCGCTGCTCTCACAAATTCCGCTTATTGGACCAGTATTTTTCGTGAACCAAAGTGTACTGGTATATATCGGCTACCTGCTGACGCCCTTAGCCGCATATTACATCTATCGGATGCGTCCCGGTATGCATCTACGCGCAGTGGGGGAATATCCGGCGGCAGCGGATGCCGCCGGAATTAATGTTTACCGCCTGCGCTATTTTTATGTCTTTGTGGGTGGCGTACTGGCGGGCTTGGCGGGTGCAACGATCAGCCTGGCTGTTTCACCTGGCTGGTTCAGTGAGTTGACCACCGCCGGACAGGGCTGGATTGCAATAGGTCTTGTGATTTTTGCCCAATGGGACCCTTTCCGGGCCGCATTTGGCGCTTATGCTTTTGGAGCATTACGCCGTCTCACCCTGGACATCCAAGGACCCACCACTATACTGGGGATGCCCAATCCCTTCTTTTTCAACCCTTATTGGGGTTTCTTCCTGCAAATGGTCCCCTACGCATTCACAATTATCGTTCTGGTGATCGGATCGCGAGAAGCGATGCGCAAACGTTTAGGCGCACCGGCAGCCCTGGGAACACCATATATCCGTGGGGAAAGGGGTGTATAAATGAAAAAAGAGTGGTTTTCTAAATTATTCGACGTCCTAATGCCCGTCTTTGCAACCCTGGCTGCGCTGGCTGTTGGAGCTGTTGTGCTCCTTTTTCTGGGGGTTAATCCTTTTGAGGCGTATGGGGCTCTAGTAGAAGGCGCTTTTGGTAGTCCAAATGCTATGGCAGAGACGCTCGTCAAAGCCACTCCTTTACTCTTGGTTGGTCTGGGAATCTGTATCGCATTTAGAGGTAACGTTATAAATATCGGTGGTGAGGGGCAAATGATCATCGGTGCGATCTTTGCTACAATTCTAGGTCTTACGTTCACCGGGCTGCCTGGTTGGTTGATGATTATCTTAGCGATGCTGATGGGATTCATTGGAGGCGCATTTTGGGGAGCGATTCCGGGTTTTTTGAAAGCCTATTTTAATGTCAACGAGATATTAAGCACGATCATGATGAACGCTATCGCAGTTCAAATTATGAATTTCCTGCTCCGTGGTCCAATGATAGACCCAGCTCAGCTTGAATTGGCATCCAAAATACCCCAGACAGCTCGCCTTCTAGAAGCGTTCCGACTGCCTCGACTGGCACCAACCCGATTACACTTGGGATTCCTTTTTGCTGTGATATTAGCATTTTTGGTTTACATATTTTTATGGAAGACAACATTAGGCTACAGAATTAGAGCTGTTGGGCAAAGCCACCATGCGGCTCGCTATGCAGGGATAAACGTTAAAAAGAATATCGTGCTCGCTCTTCTTTTGAGCGGTGCATTTGCCGGGTTAGCGGGTGCAATTCAGGTTTACGGTGTCAATTACCGCATGATCACGGATGGCTCGGCTTCGGGTTTCACCGGAAGTGCGGGGTTCAACGGCATTGTGGCGGCTTTATTCGGACAATTACACCCCATCGGGACCATCCCCGCTTCAATATTCTTTGGAGCGCTGTTGGTTGGCGCCAACAAGATGCAGCGGGTTATGCAGGTCCCTTCTGCTCTAATTACCACCCTTAATGGTCTGGTTGTAGTCTTTGTGGTTAGCAGCGAATATTTCCAGCGGCGTAGACAAAAACAACGTATAAGTAGCGCCGAAAATGATAGTGGGGAACCGCCTGGAAGTGATATAGAAAGGACGAGCGGGGTGAATGCGGAGGCTGAGGTATGATCACAGAGTTATTTTCTGCCACAGTCGTGGTCGGAATTCTGGCCTCAGGCATTCGTTTAGCCACTCCGTACCTGTACGCAGCCATTGGTGAGACATTCGGACAGCGAAGCGGTGTGCTGAATTTAGGTGTGGAAGGTCAGATGCTGATGGGCGCGTTTGCAGCTTTCTATGTTGCCTTGATAACAGAAAACCTTTGGTTGGCTATGCTCGCGGCGGTGATTGTCGGTGCGCTGATGGGATTAGCTATGGCTTTTATTACCGTGAATTTAGGCGCCCAGCAAGGCATCAGCGGGATTGGGTTTTTTCTATTTGGTCTCGGGCTGAGTGATATGCTGTTTCAAAGGCTCGTAGGCACAGTTGAGACAGTGAAAGGGTTTTCAAAGATTGAAATCCCAATTCTGAGCAACGTTCCTATCATTGGTGAGATTTTTTTCAGCCAGAACATTCTGGTCTATATCGCATACGCATTAGTCCCAATAGCCTGGTTTGTGCTCCAAAAAACCACGATCGGTTTGAAAATTCGTGCGGTCGGAGAAAATCCAGAAGCGGCTGATTCGTTAGGCGTGAGTGTAGCTGCAGTGCGCTACACAACAGTCATTATGGGGGGCATACTCTCAGGAATTGCCGGAGCAAGTCTCTCTATCGGCTTGCTAAATGTGTTCCAGCAAAATATGACCAGTGGTCTTGGATTTATTGCAGTCGCGCTTGTTTATTTCGGCGGATGGCGACCTCTGGGAGTACTGGGCGGTGCGCTGTTATTCAGCATGATCAACTCTTTACAATTATGGATGCAAGTGCTGGGTGTACCAATTCCGTCTGACCTCGCGGTTATGCTACCTTACATCTTAACGATCGTGGTTCTGGCATTGTCGATGTCTCGTGTGCGGGCACCTTCAGCATTAACAAAGCCATTCGAGCGCGAGGATTAGTACACAAGATCAAATCTGCGCTAATAATGTGAATTAAAAGGAGGATTATTGACTGATAAAAAACACATTGTATAGGATCAAACGTTGAATCATCTTGAAATTGCTAACTGAAAGCATTCTTCAAGACGAGACCTAAAAATTAGAATATTTCTAAAAGGAGAAAAAGATGAAATTTCACAAATTGTTTGTATTCGTACTGCTGTTAGCGTTATTAGTGAGCGCCTGCGGTGGCCCAACCCCCACCGAACAACCAGCGGCAGAAGAACCGAGCGCTGAAGAACCAGCCGCTGAGGAACCGGCGGCAGAAGAACCGGTGGCAGAAGAGGGACCATTCCGGGTTGCAGTCGTCATGCCGAGCGCTATCAATGACCTGGCTTTCAGCCAGAGCATGTACGACGCCCTGATTGCGATCCAGGATGAAATGGGTGGCGAGGACAATATGGAGCTGGTCTACTCCGAGAGCATGTTCGTGGTGGACGACGCCGCAGCCGCTATCCGCGACTACGCCTCCGAGGGCTTTAACCTGGTGATCGCTCACGGCTCCCAATACGGCAGCTCGCTGCAAGAGATCGCACCCGACTTCCCAGAGACCAGTTTCGCCTGGGGTACGACAGTTGACACCTTCACCGATCAAGGCATCGATAACGTCTTTGCTTATGAAGCCCGGTCGGAGCAGGGCGGATACGTCAATGGCGTGGTCGCTGCCAGCCTGTCGGACAGCAACGTGATCGGTATCATCGGTCCAATCGAAACCGGAGATGCCAAATTGTACGTAGATGGCTTTGCAGCAGGCGCTCAAGCTGCCAAACCGGACGTAGCAGTGAATGTCAACTGGATCGGCTCCTTCTCCGACGTCGCTCTGGCAGCTGAAGCAGCCAACACACACATCGCGGCTGGCGCTGACGCTATGTCAGGCACGGCTCAAATGGTGGTCGGGGCGATCGGTGTGGCAGAGGAGAACGGTGTGTTGTGGTTCGGCACCCAGGCTTCCCAGACCTCCCTGGCTCCCGATATCGTGGTCGCCAACCAGGTTTATGACTGGACTGTCGTCCTGGACGAGATGATTGACCTAATAAAGAAAGGTACTATGGGCGGTACTGCTTATGAACTAACGCTTGAGAACGGCGGATTGGTTATGGACTACAACCCGGACTTCGATCTCCCAGCGGATGTTAAAACCACAGCGGATGAGACTGTCGCGGGTATCATTGACGGCTCTATTGTAGTCGGTGAAGCACCTGTTGCGGCAGAAGAAGAAAAGCCGATGTTCGAAGACACCTTCCGGGTAGCGGTCGTTATGCCGAGCGCTATCAATGACCTGGCTTTCAGCCAGAGCATGTACGACGCCCTGATTGCGATCCAGGATGAAATGGGTGGCGAGGACAATATGGAGCTGGTCTACTCCGAGAGCATGTTCGTGGTGGACGACGCCGCAGCCGCTATCCGCGACTACGCCTCCGAGGGCTTTAACCTGGTGATCGCTCACGGCTCCCAATACGGCAGCTCGCTGCAAGAGATCGCACCCGACTTCCCAGAGACCAGTTTCGCCTGGGGTACGACAGTTGACACCTTCACCGATCAAGGCATCGATAACGTCTTTGCTTATGAAGCCCGGTCGGAGCAGGGCGGATACGTCAATGGCGTGGTCGCTGCCAGCCTGTCGGACAGCAACGTGATCGGTATCATCGGTCCAATCGAAACCGGAGATGCCAAATTGTACGTAGATGGCTTTGCAGCAGGCGCTCAAGCTGCCAAACCGGACGTAGCAGTGAATGTCAACTGGATCGGCTCCTTCTCCGACGTCGCTCTGGCAGCTGAAGCAGCCAACACACACATCGCGGCTGGCGCTGACGCTATGTCAGGCACGGCTCAAATGGTGGTCGGGGCGATCGGTGTGGCAGAGGAGAACGGTGTGTTGTGGTTCGGCACCCAGGCTTCCCAGACCTCCCTGGCTCCCGATATCGTGGTCGCCAACCAGGTTTATGACTGGACTGTCGTCCTGGACGAGATGAT
>CBFDCK010000042.1:0-21826 GCA_965603285.1 uncultured bacterium | reverse complement strand
AAAAATTGTAACCTTATGTTCGTTCACCTGCATTCCCATTCGTATTATTCCTTCCTGGAGGGTGTGCCATCCCCCCAGCAGTTAGCTCAAACTGCTGCCCAGCAAAAAATGCCTGCATTAGCACTGACAGATCACCGCTGGATGTCGGGTGCGATTGAATTTTACGATGCATGTCATGAGGCTGGAATTCACCCGATTTTAGGGCTGGAAATCGAAATTTCCCTTCCCGCAAGCATGCGCGGATTCTCTCAAAACATCACGTCGGGTTATCTGGTGCTGCTTGCGGAGGATCTGTCAGGGTGGTCCAATCTCTGCCGCCTGAGCAGCACAGCCCTGAATGACCCAACCAGTGCGGTCGAAACTCCCTTACCTTTTGACATACTGGCAAGAAATTCCGGCGGGGTAATCTGCCTAACAGGTGGAATTCACGGTCTGGTGACAAAGTTGATTTCTGCTGGTTCTGAAGAAACCAGCAAGCACTGGTTGGGGCACTTGAATGAACTGTTCCCCAATCGAATATATGTAGAGCTACAGCGCCATACACCTGGAGACGATCAAATCAACTCCAGGCTTATTAAATTGGCGCAGCGCATGGGTGTGCCAGAAGTCGCTAGCCACAATATTTATTACCTAAATCCTGAACAAGCCGGTCTGCAACGTACCCTCACAGCCATCCGTCTCAACCAGTCTCTTTCCAGTTTGGAAGATGACTCAACTGCTCCTCCTGAAGCTTTTTTCCAAAGCCAAAAGGACATGGAGGCGCGCTTTCTTCACTACCCACAATCCCTGGCTGCCACACTAGAAATCGCAGACCGCTGCCAGGTGGAACTTCCATTGAACGTCCCACACTTTCCGGAAATACCCCTTCCCGAGGGCTTAACACCTGTTCAGATCCTGCGCCAGAAAGCTGAATCCGGAGCACGCCTGCGGTATTCCGATATCACTCCCGAAATCCAGACAAGACTCAATCATGAATTGGAGGTAATTGGAGATTGTGGATACGCCCCATTATTCCTGGTCATGGAAGAAATTGTCAACTTTACTCGCCAGAATGGAATCCCAATTTCATCGCGCGGCTCTGCCGCCTCCTCACTGGTAGCACACTGCTTAGGTATCACAGACCCGGACCCAATCCGGTTAGATCTATATTTTGAGCGCTTCCTTAACCCAGCGCGAGCCACGCCGCCGGATATCGACACGGACCTCTGTTCTCGCCGCCGCGATGAGGTGATCCACTTTGTCTACCAACGCTATGGCAGTGAACGTGTGGCAATGGTCGCTACGGTTAATAGGTTTCGCCGCCGTTCTGCGCTAAGAGAAATGGCCAAAGCGTATGGTCTACCTGCGATTGAGATCAGCAAACTGGTCGACCACTTACCACATCGCTGGTACGGACCCCAGCTGAGAGATGCTAATAAAAATGAACCATACGCTGAACTCACCAAACGCTTCGCTTCACCACGCTACCAACAAATATTCCAGGACGCCTCGGAAATCCTGGGGTTCCCGAGGCATTTATCCATCCACCCCGGCGGGGTAGTGATCTCGCCCGGTCCAATTAACGACCTGGCTCCCACTCAAATGGCAACCAAAGGCATGGCAATCACCCAATTCAACCTCGAATCGATTGAACGCCTGGGATTGGTGAAGATTGACCTGCTGGGTATTCGCGGACTGTCTGTGCTGGGCGACGTTGCGGAAGCGGTTGTAGCTAAAAATCATTTCCCCAACAAACAGGCTGCGCTGGATGTGCTCGAATCGATACCAGGTGTTGATCCACCCACGGCCGAACTAGTACGCCAAGGAAAAACTATCGGCTGTTTTCAGATCGAAAGTCCGGGGATGCGATCCACCCTGAAAGCTGTGCAAGCGCGCTGCGCCGATGACCTTATGGTCGCACTTGCTTTATACCGCCCGGGACCACTTTCCGGCGGACTAAAAGACGCATTCGTCCGCCGTCATAAAGGTCAAGAACCAGCATCCTATCTGCACCCGAGTCTCGAACCATTATTGATGGACACTTACGGGGTGATCCTTTACCAGGAACAGGTGCTGCGCATCGCTAATGAGCTTGGCGGTTTGAGTCTCACCGATGCCGACCTGCTGCGCCGTGCTATGAGCCATTTCGACCCGGGCAAACAAATGATAACCCTGAAAGAGAAATTCATCTCTGGGGCGTTGGAGCAAAACGGTGTGCCAGAAGGAATAGCGGAACGGATTTGGGAGCTGATGGCTGCTTTCGCGGGATACGGCTTTCCTAAAGCACACGCCGCATCCTACGCACAAGTGGCATGGCGATCAGCATGGTGTAAAGCCCATTACGCGGCTGTGTTCATGGCAGCGGTGCTGGCAAATTGGGGTGGCTACTACAGCCAGAGGGTATACATAACCGAAGCGCGGCGTTTGGGACTGACAATCCGACCGCCTTTGGTGAACTATGCTCGCCAGGAATTCAGCGTTCGCTTCATTGACGGTAATGAGGTTCTTGTTATGGGCTTAAACCAGGTCCGCGATTTAACACACCGCACGCAAACCCGCATTCTAGAACTACGTCCGTTCCCTTCGCTGACCGACTTATTAATTCAGGTTGATCCCCGCCCAATTGAAGCCGAAAACCTCGTCAGGTCAGGCGCGCTCGAAGATCTGGGGACCATCCCCGCTCTGCTGAATCAGCTTCAGAGCGGCAAGTGGCAGAAAGGACAGTTGCCACTATTTGCAGCGCGTGACGAATCAACCGAAGATTGGACTTTGGCGCAAAAAGTCGCTTCACAGGAAACTATCCTTGGTGCGAGCATAGCCGCACATCCCCTGGAGCTGTACGCCAGCCAGGTATCTGAATACCAGGCAGCAACAACATTAGAAGCCGCCGAAAATGTTGGTCAGCGCGTACGCATCGCCGGGATGCGCCAGACATGGCGACGCAGCAGCACAAGCCGGGGCGAATATATTTACTTCATGTCCCTGGAAGACCTGCAGGGGATGATACGGGTTGTGATAAATGGGGATACTTACAGGCGTTACCAGGCAGAGCTAGCCGGTAAGGGGCCATACGTGTTAGAGGGAGTGGTTGAGTTAGATCCTTCAGGCGGCGATCCTTTTATTAGATTGGAGAGAATATGGAAAGTGCATGCAGATTAATTGTTCTCCCGGTGCCAATAATTCATTCAACTTATCTAAATTCTTCTCCTCACAATTCCAAATCCGAAATTCCCGCCATCCACCGACAACTAACAACCAATAACTGACCACTCAATATATAATCGCGCCACTAAATTAGGGGGTTTAACGATATGCTTCCACAAATCCCGATGTCTAGAAGCAGCCGATGAATTGCTTTTCTTATACATCTGTGATATTATTATCTCATATTATTATATATTATGAGTTTATGAGGCAGGATACCATGTCTAAGAAAGCATCAGTTATTCAAGAGAATGGGCAGGTCACGCTTCCCATCGAGTTCCGCAAGCGATACAGCCTGAAGAAGGGGGATATTGTGGTCTTCAAGGAGACCGAAGAAGGGCTTCTGATCAACCCGAGAGAAGCCCAGGCAATGAGGCTGCTAGATGAAATCGGAGAGGCTCTAAAGGAACGAGGCATCAGCCTAGATGACCTTATCGAATCGGGGCGCGAGATCAGGCAGAAAATATACGATGAAAAGTACGCCCGTGGTTCAAACGAGAATTAGGCTCTTCTTCGATGCAAGCGCCCTGTTTGCTGCTGCCTATTCCTCAACTGGTGGCGCGCGCGAATTGTTACGCCTAGCTATCCAGGGGATAGTTCTAGTCCTCATCAGCCAGGAAGTTCTGGAAGAAACAATTCGCAACCTGGAGCGCAAGGCACCAGAAAAGGTTGCAGCCTTTAAGGAATTACTTGTGTTGCTAGATCTGGAGGTAGTTTGTAGTCCCACCAGGGCAGAAATCTCGGAAGCCGAGGAACACGTCGCTCAGAAGGATGCGCCAATCATTGCTGCAGTCAAGAAATCGCAGGTGGACTTCTTTGTGAATCTTGACAAAAAGCATCTACTGGAAAGACCAAACCTTGCCATATACACCAGCACAATTATTGGTACTCCCCGAGAAGCACTAGAGTATTTGAGAGGTGAAGAGGGAAATAAGCAGGTAACATAAAAAACGGCCAGTCGCTTAGCCGCTCCCTCTGGCATCCCCTGCGCCACATAACGGGAACACTCGACACAGAAACGCTTGACCCCCTCTGTCCACCGCCCACCGACAACCGGCAACTGGGCAACTCGCTTGTTATATACATTCAGCGGAGAGGGTGGGATTCGAACCCACGGTGGATGCGAGACCCACAACGGTTTTCGAGACCGCCCCAATCGTCCACTCTGGCACCTCTCCATCTTTTGTAAGACAAGATGGCATCTTGCTAGCATCTTGCTGGCACATTGCCCACCATTGGCAAGCCGACTTTATGACTAGGGGCTGTCCTACAACTTTTTTGACATCACCCACTTGCCAATAAGCTGATTATAGCAAATATCCCCTTAAATTACCACGGAAGAATGTAATTCGGGGAAATGCACGTCTTTGATACCAACTTCGTCCAACCTGGCTCGCAGAACCTGGGCGGCTTTTTCCTCCCCATGAACCAGGAATACCTGCTGGAGTGATGCGCGGGTCGCTTGTACGTACTCCATCAGGAATAACTGTCCCGCATGGGCTGACAACCCGCCGATCGTTTGTACTTCTGCCCGTCGTTCGTATGTTTCTCCGAAGATCCTCACCCGTTCATCGCGATCAGCTAATCGCCTGCCAAGCGTATGAGGAGCCTGCCAGGATACAATCAATATCGTGTTTAACGGATTCTCGATATTGTTCTTCAAATGATGCAGTATCCTGCCGGCCTCCGCCATACCCGATGCGGAAATGATGACCATGGGGTCTTTGCGATCGTTAAGAGCTTTCGATTCTTCCACTGATCGGGTGTAGGTGAGGTGATCAAACCCCAAAGCCGCCTTATGCCGGTCTTGAGCGATGAATTCGCGCGTCTCCTCATCAAAACACTCCGGATGAGCGCGAAAGATATCGGTGGCATTTACAGCTAGGGGACTGTCAACGAAGACTGGAATGGGAGTGATATCACCGCTATCAATCATGCGGTGTAAACAATAAACTAGCTCCTGGGTACGACCGACGGCGAATGCCGGGATTATAACTTTTCCCCCTCTTTTCACGGTGCGAGAAACGACCTCCTTTAATTCCTCAAATGCTTCTTCTGGATCGCGGTGCAATTTGTCTCCATACGTGCACTCCATAATCAAATAATCAGCCTCTTCAGGTAGAACCGGATCGCGGATAAGAGGCAAGTCTCGCCGTCCTATATCACCGGAAAACCACAAACGTCTACTGCGACCATTTTCTTCAATATCCAAAACCACGGCTGCTGAACCTAGGATATGCCCGGCATCTACAAAATGAGCGACGACACCGGGAATGGGTTCAAATTCCCCTCCGTAGGGTAAACTTTGGAAATATTGAGCGACAAGGGCAGCATCTTCCATTGTATAAAGCGGCTCCACTGGTGGCTGACCTTTCTTGGCTCGTCTTCTATTCACGTATTTGACATCCGATTCTTGGATATGCCCCGAATCCATAAGCATGATATTCGCTAAATGAGCGGTAGCAAGGGTTGCGTAAATCGGTCCGCTATAACCATCCTTGACAAGATGGGGCAGATTTCCGCTATGGTCAATATGCGCATGAGAGAGGATGACCGCATCCAGCTCTCTAGGATCAAAAGCGAAGTGGCTGTTGCGCTGATAGAATTCTTTGCGACGACCTTGAAAGAGACCGCATTCCAGGAGGAGTTTACCCCCATTCACCTCTATCAAGTGTTGGGATCCTGTTACAGTTTGGGCTGCTCCATGAAACGAAATTCTCATTTTTCACACCTGCATTTGAATTTAAAGACAAATGAATCAAGCAACTAACAAGTCAACAGAATCTTCTAGCTCGGATTTGGGACAGTGTGCTGCCAAGATTAACTTGGATTTAAGACCGCTAGAATCTGGTCCCCGAATTGCTCGCAGCGCCAGGGAACTTTTTCCATTGCAGCGACCAGCTCGTTGACGTTTTGAGGGGGACGTTTTGCTAGGGTGATCATCAGGTCACGAGGGAGCACTACATCTGAACTCACCCCCATATCTTGAGCCTTCAGCTTGCGCCATCGCCGGAGTGCTTCCAAGCGGTGCAGAAAATTCCCGCCCGGACGTGTATGCCGCGGCGGGTAAATTGGGTCAGACTCCATACCCCTTTTTACGGTACCCAACAACTTTCTTCCGTGCCGCTTTACCATTTTGTCGCTCATCCCTGGGATCTGGCTGATCTCATCTAAACACTGGGGCGTTAGCTCTGCAATGGAAAGCAAAACCTGATTGCCTAACACCTTGAACAACGGTCTGTTATTCGATCTGGCGACCGCATCCCGGTAGCGGCAGAGTTCCAGCAAAACCGCTGCATTTTGAGGCTCCAAATCATACGCGCCGCTGATACGCCAGCACCCTGCGGTAAAATCCCTGGGAGGGTATCCGCCATTGGCGTTCAACTTTATATCGCTTATTCGTTTAAAGTCCTCTTCAGCCAGAGGCAGCAACCTGCTATCCAACAAATCCTTTAAAAGCCGGTTGCGGAGGGGAATGAGGTAGTGGGTATCGATCTGCGCATATTTCAAAAGGTTCTCAGGTAATGGGCGCTGCCCCCAATTGGCACGCTGGTTGCGCTTATCCACCTGCACCCCATATTCATCTTTTAAAATTGTGCCCAGTCCCAGGGCCTGGCGACCTAAAATCCCGGCCGCGATCATTGTATCGAAAAGGTTGTTAAACTCAAATCCAAAATCTCTCTTAAGACATAATAAATCGTACTCAGCAGCATGAAAGACTTTTTCTGTCTTCTGGCTGCGAAAAACAGGATCAAGCGGCGACAAGCTTTTCAGAGCCAGCGGATCCACCAGATAATCTTTCCTTGGTGTAGAAAACTGAATCAGGCAAACCTTCTCTTGATACGCATACAGGCTGTTCGATTCAGTATCAACTGCAATAATGGGTTCACTGCTCAGTTCACTTGCTAACCGCTCGAGAGCTACCGGTCGTCTTATGAGAATCGGTTCCGTTAAAATCTTGGTGTCCATGTGATTGTTTGTTTTTAGTAAACAGAGACATGCCTTATGAAGGCTTTAGATCCATTCAATTTTTCGTAACATTATAGCCCATCCCCATTTCTTGTTCTGGACAGGATTAAAAAATACGGGCGCATGCGCCCACATTTTATCCGGATCGAGAGATTCAATCGGAAAAGACCGTTTGTTACACTAAGTGCTTTTTTCCATTACAACTGCATCTTCGCCATCCTGGTAATATGCCGGCCAGATTTCAACTCGCTGGTAGCCATAATTGCGATAGAGAATAATTGCTGCCTGGTTTGAAGCTCTGACACTTAATTTAATAGCGGGTAGATCTATTCGATCTTCACAAACCCGCAGCAATGTTGACCCAATTCCTCGTCGGCGATATCCAGGCAATACACACAACGTTGCGATCCATGCCTGCTGCTGCGAAGGTTTCATATCAACCCCCACAAAACCGACCATCTGATCATCTATAACCGCCTTCATACGTATGACGTCCGGAAAGGTTAATATACCAATTAGGTCCCATAACGGCCAAACATCTTTTGGGAAGCACACTCGCTCTATGTAGCGGAGTGAACTTATATCACGCCAATTAGCGAGTTCAACTGATGCAGGGCATCCAGGTATCACAGACAGAGCTGAAACCATAATTCTCGATGTATAAAGTAACCAAAATTACGAACACGCAATACACTTTTAGATGTGTACTGCGTGTTCCCATTATCGTTATTATTTTTCTTCGCGACCTTTAACAAAGCTCTCCAACATACTTGTGAATTCCATCGGGAAGATATACTTGGTGGACGGACTGGCTCCGATATCCTTCAATGTTTCAAAATACTGTAAAGTCATCGTTTGCGAGTCAACCGTCTTGGCAATCGCGAAGATCTTGTCCAGAGCCGTAGAGTATCCTTCAGCACGCAGGATTTGTGCTTGACGTTCGCCCTCTGCGGTCAGGATAGCGGATTGCTTAGCCCCTTCTGCCCTTAAAATTGCGCCCTGTTTATCCCCATCGGCTATATTGATTTGCGCCTCGCGCGCACCGGTCGATTCTGTAACCACGGCGCGCCGATTCCTCTCAGCCGACATCTGGCGGTTCATCGCATCCTGAATCTCGCGCTCCGGGTTAATTTCTCTGATCTCGACGTTGGTCACCTTCACTCCCCAACGCTCCGTGACCTCGTCCAAGCGCGCCCGCAGTAAGTTGTTAATATGCTCACGTTTAGAAAGCACATCGTCGAGCAAGATGCTGCCGATCACCGCCCGCAAGGTGGTTGTCGCCATGCCTGCGGCTGCGGCTTCAAAATCCTGTACCTGGAGGACGCTTTCGGCGGGATCCAAAACCCTGTAATACCAGAGGAAATCCACTCCTACTGAGGCGTTATCCTCGGTGATCGAGCTCTGGTGGGGAATCTCACGGATCTGCTCTCGTAAATCCACCTTCACAGACCGGTCAATTATCGGGATAAGAATAATTATGCCCGGTCCTTTCGCTCCAACACAGCGTCCCATCCGGAAAACTACCAATCGCTGGTACTCCGGGATGATCTTGATGGCGCTGGCAATAAAGGCAACCGCAATCAGAACGACCGCTCCTACCAAACACAGTGCTGTTCCACCTACACTTTCGAACATCTCATTACCTCCTCATCTAACTTACAAAAAATATGGGAATTTTTACCAACCTTACTAAACATGACCAAATCCATAGTTTAAACACGCCAATACAGCGTTAAATGGTTCCCTGACCAACCGCCTCAACCACTAAAACAAAACCATCCCGAGCGACCACTCGGATTTGTGTGCCCTCAGATATTGGCTCTTTGCTGCTGGCGGTCCAGAGCTCTCCAGAGACTTGAACGGAACCTTCATCATGGATATCTGATTTCGCAACGCCCACCTCTCCGATCAAGGCTTTCAAATCGTGAGTGGGTCGGGCACTTTTGGCTTCAAGGATCTTGCGGGTCGCCACCCAGAAGAAGCCGCCCAAAAAGAGTGAAACAGCCAGAGCCAGGAAGGGGTTTACAGCCGGCAGCCACCAATCATCGCTGCGGAACAAGAAAGCCGATCCGACCACCAGAGCCGCAATTGAGGCCGCCAGGTAGGCAAAATTCTTGGGTCGCCGGATGGCTAAGAAGAAAAGCACAAATCCAACCAACAGGACCAACATCGCCCACCAGTTGATCGGCAGATTGTATATGCTATACCCAGCGAGGATCAGCATGATCAGACCCAGTATCTCTAAAATACCTGTCCCAGGACTTAACATGGCTAAGATGGTGAAAAACAAACCGGCTGTCAGTAGCAAGTATGCAACATTGGGGTTGAGCAAAAAGTCCATTTTCGTTTCCTATTGAAACCAACAATATAGTTCAATCCACATCCTTATTATACAATACAACCGCCCTTAAATGCTCATTTTATATGTGTTCTTTTTCTTCCAGTAATTGTTTTTCTGCGGTTATAGTTGTTCATCTATTATGGTATAAATACAAACAATGAGGGAAGAGATTGAATTTTTACCCCCGCGCCGATTTGGCATGGTGCTTCAAACGATAATAGCTGTCGTTCTACTCATAGTTGGTTTATTTGGGGTGTGGCGATCATTACAAACGGACATTGGGTTTCCAATGCTTCTTTACCTCTTGCCATCCCTGCTGGTGTTAGGAGCCGTTCCAATAATAATGTATCACGCATATGCGCTGTACAATGCGAACTATATAATCGAACGCGATGGTATTCGCCTTCGCTGGGGACTTCGACTTGTAGATATCCCGATCACTACAATCCAGTGGGTACATCCCACAGATCAGCTTGTTATACGGCTGCCTCTCCCACTGATACGCTGGCCGGGAGCTGTAATGGGTGTACGTCACGTTCCTGGCGAAGGGCAAGTCGAGTACCTGGCATCCAGAACAAGAAACCTGATCCTGATTGCAACTCCCGAACGAGCATATGCCATTTCCCCCCAAAACCCAGCCGAGTTTATGCATACCTACCAGCGCTGCACAGAGATGGGATCTTTCACCCCGATCGCAGCGCGGTCAATACATCCAACATTATTTATCAGCCGAGTATGGTCAGCTTTACCTGCCCGAATCGTTCTACTTGCCGGCGCCATCTTGAGCCTCAGTCTGTTTCTTTGGGTCAGCCTATCAATTCCATCACGACCGAAAATCCACCTCAGGTTTTTACCGGATGGCTCTCCGGGCAACTTGGTTCCAGCCATTCGTCTACTGCTGCTGTCGTTCCTAAACACATTCATATTCCTAACCAATCTTTTCACAGGATTGTATTTCTTCCGGAACGAGAGCAGCCAGCATTTAGCCTATCTGCTGTGGGGCAGCAGTGCCGTGACGTCTTCGCTGTTCCTGGTTGCTGTTTACTTCATTCTGGGAGCAGGATAATTTTATTAATATACACATTATCCCCAATGCTCGAAGAGTTATCCACAGGTTTTTATCAATTATCCACACTTTTTAGCCTATGCAGGTAGCAATCGGTTTTTCTCTAGGTCTTCTTATCAGCATTCTGGCTTGGCGTTCCAGAACACTGAGCCAGAGCGGCGCTATCGCAGCGACTTTGAGCGGAGGCCTGGTGTTCGGTCTGGGCGGATTTGCCTGGGCTGTATTGCTACTCGTTTTCTTTATATCCTCGAGCCTGCTTTCACGCCTGCCCCTATCCGGCAAGCGTTCTGTGGGTGAGAAATACGCAAAAGGAAGCCAGCGGGATTGGGGTCAGGTGCTAGCAAATGGAGGCCTGGGCGCACTGTTAGTCATCACGTTCACATTATCGCCCGGAAAAACCTGGCTGTGGATCGCTTATGCAGGAGCCATGGCAGCCGTAAACGCCGATACCTGGTCGACCGAGCTGGGAATACTGAGCCCAGAGCTCCCTCGCCTGATCACCAGCGGTAAGACTGTTGAACCTGGTACCTCCGGAGCGGTCAGCGCCTTGGGAAGTCTGGCAGCATTAGGAGGGTCAGGGCTTATAGCCTTATGTGCAGCTCTTTTGACGACCTGGGGGTCACTGGATCAAACAGGTTTTTTCCTTCTAATCGCAATTGTTACCATTGGAGGGCTGAGCGGTGCATTTTTTGACTCGTTCTTAGGCGCGACCGTACAAGCAATTTACCTCTGTCCATCCTGCCGCAAAGAGACTGAGCGCCACCCAAACCATACCTGCGGGACAGAGACCAACCATATGCGCGGCTGGCGTTGGCTCAACAACGATATGGTCAATTTTGCCTGTTCACTCGCTGGGGCTTCGGTTGCGGCTGGTCTATTCTTGATCTTGAATTAATTCGAGAAAATCAAAAACCATGGTTTTACCCTACGGCAAACGAAACATGCTGGAGTATAATTCTTTTAATAGGAAAGGTGTGACAAACACCCTGAGAATGACATACTGTGGTTTATAAGCAAAGTAATTATTAGATATGTCCGTTATTGACGAGATTAAAGCCCGGACTGAAATTGTAGATTTGATCTCCGAAACGGTGCAGCTGCGCCGCTCGGGAAAGAATTACACTGGCTTTTGCCCCTTTCATCCCAATACACGCACGCCGGCGTTCGTAGTTTTTCCAGAGACCGGCACATGGCGTTGCTTTGGTCAGTGCAATGAGGGTGGAGACGTCTTTAAGTTTTTGATGAAAAAAGAAGGGTGGGACTTTTCCGACGCCCTTCGCTCTCTCGCAGAGCGGGCAGGTGTCCAGCTTAAACCCCCAACCCCAGAAGAACAAGCAGCAGAAGAAGAACACGAGGGATTGCGCACCCTGCTTGAGGAAGCTGTCACCTTTTACCGCCACCAATTACTCAATACCCCCGCCGGTAAAGAAGCTCTGGACTATCTGCAGCAAAAACGTGAGCTAAATGACAACACATTGGAGGCGTTCGGTATGGGCTACTCCCCCAACTCCTGGGAGGCTACCTTCTCGCATTTCAAATCAAAGGGCAACAGAGATGACGAGTTAATTGCCTGTGGACTGGTCTCCGAGCGTGACTCCGGCGGGATTTACGACCGCTTCCGTCACCGGATAATGTTTCCCATTCGGGATGCACGCGGCCGGATGGCAGGGTTCGGCGCCCGAATTTTAAATCCCGAAGACGTCCCAAAGTTCCTCAACTCTCCCCAAACCGCCATCTTTGACAAGGGTCGTTTGTTGTACGGTCTGGACCAGGCACGCAAAACAATTCGCACCCAAGACCAAGTCGTGATCGTTGAGGGCTATCTCGATGTTATCGCCCTGCACCAGGCAGGTTTTAGCAACGCAGTATCACCGATGGGGACAGCCCTAACCGAGCACCAACTATACATGTTAAAGCGCTACACTCGCCGTATCATACTGGCTCTCGACCCGGATGCAGCTGGTGATAAAGCCACAATACGCGGATTGGAAGTCGCTCGCCAGGCTTTCGACCGCGAACAAGATCCGGTATTTGATGCGCGCGGATTGCTTCGACACGAAGCGCGCCTTAAGGCAGACATCCGTGTAACCATGCTGCCGGAAGGATTGGATCCCGATGAAGTTGTCAACCGGAATCCGCAGGAGTGGAGCGCCATCGTCGAAAACGCCCGTCCAATCGTGATACATGTAATGGAGACTCTATCTGTCGGGCGCGATATGGACGACCCCAAAATCAAAACAGATATTGCCGCCCGGGTTATGCCGCTGATTAAAGACATCCCGAGCCCAATTGAACGGGATACATATCGCCAACGGCTGGCGCGCCTGCTGCGAGTCGATGAACGAACTTTGTTGGAGAATGTTCCTGCCTCATCTGCCCGGCGCGCTCGCAGGGCTCGTAGAACCCCGAGAGGAGCACCACAGGAAATTCAACCCCTGGGTGCGTCCGGCGGTTTCGCACTCGAGGCGCACTGTTTAGGCGTTTTACTCCGCCGCCCCAACCTCCTGTACCAGGTTGACCGGCGTCTACAAGAAGCCGGTTTGGCTCGCCTGTCACCCCAAGATTTCCAGCACGGCGATCATCAGACAATCATGCACCTCTTCCAAGAGTCCGTCGATCAAGATGTAGCTGAACCTATTAATTATGTGTTCAACAGCCTTTCTCTGCCGATGATGGAGCTTGCAGATGATTTGCTGTCACGGACTGCCAAGCTCGACCCGAATGAGGAACGCGTCATCGAAGATTTGATGCGCGGCTTGCTCGAGTTGCGCCTGCGTAAACTTCATCAAAACATCGAATATATACGTTATCTAATGCAAGAAGCGGGTGAACAGGGGGACACAAAGGCTACCAGTTACTTACAGACGATGGTGCAGCACACAGAAACTATGAGACGTCTCAACATTGCTGTTGGTCGTTATACAGGTCGCTCGTTGCCCACACGACAGCAGGGAGGATGAGCCATGCAATCCCCCAACGATGCAACTGATACTACTTCTCAACCTGCAGCGCAAACAGACGGGGACGAGAGTAACTCCCACGCCAATGATGGACCTGCGATCTTGAACAAATCTAGTGAAACGTTGGCTGATGACGACCAATTACTTGGAGGAGATATCGACCCAAAAAGCCTGTCCCGTGAAGAGCAAGAGTCACAAAAAATGCCGCAGAGCGGCAAAGTAGATATTCTCAACAAACCTGAACTGTTGGCTGACATTGGTGATGACCCCGTACGCCTCTATCTCAAAGAGATAGGAAGTATCGATCTGCTAGAGACGGATCAGGAGTTTTGGCTGGCGACACGTCTGGAAGCCGCCGAGCGGGTTGATGTGCTCAGCCTGCAGCATCCACTGGCGCGCAGCCAATCTTCCGATTCGCACGAGGATACAACCGCAGCTCATCGCATTTATCTCGCTATGTTCGAAGACTTGAAGATATTGTGGAACCGACTCGTAGAGGACTCCAACCGGTCGGGATACGAATGCCCCGATTTGAGCCTGATCCTATCTGAAGCCCAAAAGCTGCGTAGCACCTGGGGAAATGAAACGCCCTCTTACCTGCGCGCCTACCTGGATAATGGTCTATGGGGCAGTGATTCTCTTTGGGACGGCGTGGCACACAACTCTTTCAGCGTGTTCTTGTATCTATATATGCTGCCGGAAGGAGTGGCTGAAGACCTGAGTATACAGGTTGCCGAACGGGGAGATTTGCCCGACGAGGATACATTTAAAAGCTATTTCACTTCGAATGAAGAATTACAAAACGAGCTGGATCAAATCCATGAGCGGAGCGAGGACGCCCAACATGCGATCATCCGGGCAAACTTACGACTGGTGGTCAATGTTGCCAAGCGATATATTGGGCGAGGAACTTCCCTTTTAGACCTTATTCAAGAAGGCAACATAGGCTTGCTGCGGGCTGTATCGAAGTTTGATCCTGCGCGCGGTTATAAATTCAGCACATATGCAACCTGGTGGATAAGACAATCCATCAGCCGTTCGATCGCCGATCAAGCCCGAACAATCCGTATACCTGTGCACGTCTTCGAATCCATTAACCGCCTCCTGCGCGTCCAACGTGAACTCGTCCAGGAGTTGGGGCGCGAGCCAACTATTGAGGAAATTGCTCTGGAAGCCGAATATCTGGAACCACAGGACAGGCAGGAAATATTAGACTCCCGGGCTGCATCCACACCAATAGAAGAAGGCGTGCACCGGCGTTGGGACCTCGCCACCACTAAGGTGAGCCGAATCCTGCGTGCCATGGAAGAGCCAATGTCCCTGGATAGTACGGTGGGACATGAGGAAAACAGCCAATTAGGTGATTTCATCAAGGATGAAGACGCCATAGAACCGATGGACGCCATCGTGCGGGAAATGCTGCGAGAATCAATAGAAGATACCCTGGCGGTGTTATCCGATCGAGAGAGACAAGTGCTTGAACTGCGGTACGGGCTTGTTGATGGTCAGGACCATACTTTAGAAGAAGTCGGTCAACACTTCAGCGTGACACGCGAGCGCATCCGCCAAATTGAAGCTAAGGCTCTGCGAAAATTACGCCACCCCACACGCAGTCGAATATTGCGCGATTTTCTTAAATAACCCCTCTCGGAACTTTGTGAAAATTGACACTTTCAATTGCCTGTGATAAACTAACATGACTTTCGTTTTTCCATCCAAGAAAGTCAAATTCACACATTCTAATAAGGTCTTAAAGCGCCATTAATAATGCGTCGTCAACTCGCTTTTCCCTCCAATTTTGAAATGTTCATATTTTCCGGAGATAAACAGAGGTCTCCATGTTATTAGAATATCTTCCTATCGCTGTGTTATTAATCCTTGCCTTGTTATTGGCAGGGATTGTTATTGCGCTTGGGCACATATTCGGCCCTCGCCATCCCACAGAGCGCAAATCAATGCCATACGAGTCAGGGATGAGACCCATTGGTCCGGGCACCCGCAGGATGCCGGTCCATTTTTATCTCGTGGCTGTGTTATTCATATTGTTTGATATAGAAGTAATGTTTTTCCTCCCCTGGGCAGTTGTCTACAAGAAGTTAGGGGTTTTTGGCCTTGTAGAGATGCTGATCTTTATAGCTATCTTAGGGGTTGGTTATGTATATGTGTGGAAAATGGGAGCTTTAGAATGGGAGTAGAACAGAAGCTCGGCAATATGGGGTTTGTAACTACAACGCTGGAACAAGCAGTGAACTGGTCGCGCACAAGGGCAATGTGGCCTATGCTGTTCGGTCTAGCATGTTGCGCAATCGAAATGATGGCCGCCCAAGCTTCACACTATGACATGAGCCGCTTCGGTATGGAGTTGATGCGCGCCAGCCCGCGTCAATCTGATCTAATGATTGTAGCAGGGCGAGTCTCACGCAAGATGGCTCCAGTTTTGCGCCGTTTATATGACCAGATGCCGGACCCTAAATGGGTGATCTCTATGGGGGATTGTGCTTCTTGCGGCGGAGTTTTTAACAACTATGCAATTTTCCAGGGAGTGGATGAAGTAGTTCCAGTAGACGTTTACGTGGCAGGCTGCCCGCCGCGCCCCGAAGCCCTAATTCACGGAGTTGTTACCCTCTATGACAAGGTACAGGGTGAAAAGCTCACGGACTGGGCCTAAGCAGATAATCTTCAAAAACCATCCAGCCCTCCCCAATAAAAATAACTGGGTGATACCAAAAGTGAATCAAGAGAACACCATGAGCGAAAACCTAACAACTATTAGCGAGGCGATAAGAGAACGCTTCGGCGCCCAGGAATATGCTTTTCTAGGTGAGGTCAATCTGGTCGTTAAACCCGAACAAATTGTCGAAGTCTGCAAGGCTCTACGAGATGAATTCAATTTCGAAGTGCTCACCGAGGAAACCGCCGTAGATTACTGGCCCGAGCAATCGCCGCGCTTCCATGTGGTTTACAGGTTGCGGTCACTCCAACACAACCTTATCCTGGGGCTGCGAGTTCCACTTGAAGGCAACGCCCCGTCTATACCAACAATTGAAGGTGTTTATAAAAACGCAAACTGGTTCGAAAGAGAGCTGTGGGACATGTTCGGCATCCATGTCGAAGGTCATTCCGACCTGCGGAGGATTGTATTACCGTACGATTGGGAAGGTCACCCTTTGCGCAAGGATTATCCATTGGGTTACGAAGAGGTTCAATTCTCATTCAATTTTGATGAGATTGACATTCGCAAGCCGTATGCCAAAGAATAAAGCCGAGATAAAGCGAGCACCATACTATTCACGAGATACCTTATGTCTGATAGACCAACCCTCACACTGACCGAAGCCTCGATGGAAGAGATTAAGCACTTGGTGTCTAACCGCGCCATTGAGGGCGAGACCGTCCTTTTGAACATGGGACCGCAGCATCCCAGCACGCATGGTGTCCTGCGTCTTCTACTGGAATTGGACGGGGAAGAAGTAGTTCGGTGTATACCTGATGTGGGCTACCTGCACACTGGTATAGAAAAGAACATGGAAGCTAAAACCTATATCAAAGCCGAGGTGATGTCTGACCGACTGGATTACCTGAATAACGTCGGAAACAACCTGGCGTACTGCCTTGCCATAGAAAAACTTACTGGGTTAGACGTACCTCCCCGCGCACAGGCTATCCGGGTGATTTTGACCGAATTACAACGCATCGCTTCTCACTTGATTTTTTTAGCAACTACCGGGCTGGACGTAGCTGCTACATCCATCTGGATGTACTGTTTCCGTGAACGTAATCTGATACTCGATATAATGGAAATGTGTTCCGGTCAACGAATGATGACCACCTACATACGACCCGGAGGTTTGTGGCGCGATGTACCGGCAGAGTTCGAAGATGCGGTACGCAGTTTCATCAAAGTATTTCCCTCCCGAGTCGATGAATACGAAGCACTGCTGACAAAAAATCCGATCTTTTTAGACCGCACCAAAGATATAGGCGTCCTAACTCAGGAAGACGCTCTAAGTTGGGGTGTAACCGGACCAATGCTGCGTGCATCAGGCATCCCCCATGATCTACGCAAATCGCAACCATATTCGGGTTACGAGATGTATGATTTTGAGATTCCCACGCGCAGCGAAGGAGATACCTTCGCACGCTATATTGTGCGCATCGAGGAAATGCGAGAAGCACTTCGCATCGTCGAACAAGCATTGGACAAACTTCCATACGGACCAGTGCGAAGTGATAACCGAAAATACGTACCGCCGCCCCGTTCCGAGTTAGGCACCAGTATGGAAGCGCTTATTCACCATTTCAAACTCTGGACAGAGGGTTTCAACCCTCCGAAAGGGTCGGTTTATGTTGCAGTTGAATCACCGCGCGGCGAGCTGGGCGTCTACCTGGAGAGCGACGGCGGTCCCAAGCCTTACCGGATACACTGGCGTACGCCATCATTCACAAACTTACAAATCCTACCGCTGATCGCCAAAGGACACTTAGTAGGTGACCTTGTCTTGCTGATCGGCACTGTAGACATTGTCCTTGGAGACGTGGACCGCTAACCTTCACAGATCGAGGAAATATGCTGGCTGAAAAATACACAACCGAAATCCAAACCATTCTGGCGAAGTATCCACCGGAAGAGCGGCGAGCCGCTGTGATGCCGTTGCTTTACCTGGTCCAGCGCGATCAGTTGTACGTAGACCGCCATTCGATGTCGGAAATCGCAGAAATACTAGGGATCTCGACCACCGAGGTCGCGTCCGTGGTGGGTTTTTACAGTCTCTATTATGACCAGCCTGGCGGGAAATACCGCATCCAGGTGTGCACTGATCTCCCCTGCGCTTTGCGAGGTGCAGAACAGTTCATGGAACAATTATGCCAACGATTGGGGATCAAACCTGGTGAGACCACCTCAGATGGTCTATTCACTGTAGAGCCGGTTATGTGCCTGGCATCCTGCGACAAAGCACCAATGTTTCAGGTCCAGTCAGGTGGGGGTCTGGCTTATTACGAAGACCAGACGGTTGAGAATGCCTTAGCGTTGGTCGAGCAGTTACGCACTGAGGCTGCTGGCAAAGGCAGTGCCAAACGGAAGGATGAATATGAGTAAGTATCCCGGCGGTGAAAATAATTCATACATCCTGCTGCGCCAGCGAGCAATTCCAGACTTAGACAACCTGGATGTCTATCGCCAGCACGGCGGGTTTGAAGTGCTCGAAAAAGCGATCACTTCAATGGAACCTGATGAAGTAATAGAGGTGGTCAAGGGTTCCGGGCTGCGCGGCCGTGGGGGAGCAGGCTTTCCGACCGGATTGAAGTGGTCGTTCATCGACAAGGACAACTGGCCGCATTACGTTGTCGCCAACGCCGATGAATCCGAGCCGGGAACATTCAAGGATCGCGAGATAATGGAGGGAAATCCTTACCAATTCCTGGAGGGCATAGCAATTTGTGCTTATGCAATCCAGTCCAGTGCCGCCTATATCTACCTACGGGGTGAATTTTGGCAGATCGCAGCCAACCTTGATCGACACATAGAAGCACTTGGGATAGCCGGTCTACTAGGTAACAATCTCTTCGGGAGCGACTACTCCCTGCATATTTACACCCACCTTGGAGCCGGTGCTTACATTTGTGGTGAAGAGACAGCCTTGCTTGAATCCATGGAAGGTAAATTAGGTCAGCCACGCCTGCGCCCCCCTTTTCCACCTTCATTCGGTTTGTTTGGCAAACCAACGGTGGTCAACAATGTGGAGACATTGACTAACGTACCCCCAATCGTGGAACGAGGCGCTGAATGGTACCGTGCTATGGGCACCGAGAAGAGCTCTGGACCCAAGGTTTTTTCACTTTCGGGTCGCGTATCCCGCCCTGGTAATTACGAGCTTCCGTTGGGCACCACTTTTCGCGAGCTGATCTACGAACATGGTGGAGGCATTCCAAACGGGCGCTCCATCAAAGCAATTATGGCAGCCGGGGCGAGCTCAGCCCTGATCGTGGCCAACGATGAAGCGCTGGACACACCAATGGACTACGAAAGCGTTCCTGCCCTGGGGGCACAACTCGGCTCAGCCTCGGTGATCGTGATCGACGACTCGATCAGCATCCCATGGCTGATAAACAAGACCGCGCACTTCTTCAAGCATGAATCTTGCGGCAAGTGCACGCCCTGCCGGGAGGGTGCTTATTGGATGATGCACCTCACAGATCGCATCGCAAACGGTGATGCCACCCAGGAAGATGTGGCTTTGCTCCACTCTGTAGCAAGCCAGATCAGAGGCAAGTGTTTGTGCGCATTGGGAGAATTTTCGATCGAGCCTGTTTTGAGCGGTATCGAGCGCTTTAAGGCGGATTTTGACACCGCTGTTAGTGAGACAAATAACAACTGACACGTGACACCTGACACGTTTTGGAGCAGCGAATGACAAAGTTGGTGACACTGACAATCGATGGGATGCAAGTAAGCGTACCAGAGGGGACTCTGGTGGTGGATGCGGCTAAAAAGATTGGCATCGATATCCCGGTATTTTGCTATCACCCCAAGATGGAACCAGTGGGTATGTGCCGTATGTGCCTTGTGGAGATCGGTCGTCCTGTGATTGATCGATCCACAGGTCAACCAGTTTTAGAGGACGACGGCAACCCCAAAATCCAGTTCAGTCCCAATTTAGAGACCGCCTGCACCACCCCGGTTGGAGCGGGTATGGTGGTTCTCGGAGCTACAGAAAAGGCCAGGTTGGGACGGGAGGACATCATCGAATTCCTGCTGACGTCTCACCCGCTGGATTGTCCAATCTGCGATAAAGGCGGCGAGTGCCCACTGCAGAACTTAACAATAAAATATGGGTCAGGGCAAAGCCGCTATCTTTACGATGAGAAAAAACATTTTGCCAAGCACGTCTCCCTGGGCGAATTGATCTTTCTTGACCGCGAACGCTGTATTCAATGCGGGCGGTGTGTACGTTTCCAAAGCGAAATTGTGGACGATCCAGTGATTGGCTTTTTCCATCGGGGCAGAGCCCTTGAGATTGTGACATATTCAGATCCGGGATTTGACTCCTACTTCTCAGGCAACACCACAGATATCTGCCCGGTGGGAGCATTGACAACTGCTGACTTCCGCTTTGGAGCCCGCCCTTGGGAGCTTAACAAGGCTGCTTCAATTTGCAATCACTGCCCGGTTGGCTGCAACCTCACTATGAACGTTCGCCGGGAAGCGGCTTCTGGCGGTGACTGGGTCGTTAAGCGTGTGATGCCGCGCCAGAACGAATCGGTAAACGAAATATGGATTTGTGATAAAGGGCGCTTTGGTTACCATTTCGCGGCCAGCAGTTCGAACGACCAAACCGGCTTCAAACGCCTCAGTCAACCTTTAGTGCGCAAGAACGCAGACTCGGACCGCCCAGGCGAACTGGTTCCCGCAAGTTGGGACGAAGCGCTATCGATAGTTTCCGAGCGATTTGCGGAGGCTGGAGACGGTTTGCTGGCTTTAGCAGGGGGACGTCTTGCCAACGAGGACTTATTTAATCTAAAACAGTTAACAACTACTCTAGGCGGCGAAGCGGTTCTATATACACATATGGCTGGTGGTGAGCTTACGACACAGCTTGGAATTCAGCCAGGATCGGATATTGGCGCAATGGGACAAGGAGATGCCATCCTGGTTGTAGCGTGTGACCTCGTGGAAGAAGCGCCGATCTGGTGGCTGCGGGTTAAACAAGCGGCTGAACGTGGAGCTCAATTGATCATCCTTAACTCGCGATCTACCAAACTGGATCAGGCGGCTGCTTTTAACTTGCGGTATCCTTTTGGCGCTGAGACATCCGCTGTATTAGCGATGTTAAACGCACTTTCTGAAAAACGTTTGAGATTACCTGAGGTTGTCCAAATGTTAGAGCGTGACCCCTCTCTGCAAGCGGCTGCAGAGGTCTTTTCCGGTGCGAATAATGCCTTGATCATGTATGGAAGTGATTGCATTGGACTGACCGAATCTCAAGCTCTTGCCCAGGCTTGCGCTAACCTGCTGGATGCTACGGGGCATTTTGGTCGACCGAACAACGGGCTCCTGGGCGTGTGGCCGCGAGCCAACGACCAGGGGGCTTGGGAATTAGGCTTCCAGACACATACCAAGTTAGGGGATGCGTTAGGAGCAGCAGCGGCTTTGTATATCGTGGCAGCTGACCCCGCCGGAGATGACCCCACCTACTTGGGTCAATCGGGGTTTGGTGGTAAAGCTTTCGTAGTTGTGCAGGATATCTACCTGACTCAGACCGCCCGCCTGGCTGACGTTGTCCTGCCTGCTCAATCATGGATCGAGCG
>CBFDCK010000041.1:0-21827 GCA_965603285.1 uncultured bacterium | reverse complement strand
TCGACGAGCCCGCCAACAGAATATCCCAGTGCGAGTTTACCAGGGACTTAGCTTCCTGGAGCCTGTATGTACGGCTTTGAATATCGATCCATTGCCTCATACAACAATAGTGGACGCTTTGGAGATGGCAATTGCTCATGTTCCCAGTTTTCCAACGAGTGCACCCGCAATTATTGTTCAAATCCATTCGCGCAGGATTGCGGCGGAAGTTAAATTAACCTTGATGGCGCTTTACCCGGATGAACACCCAGTAAAGTTAGTACACGCGGCTGGTACCAGTCGTGAATTTATAGAAGAGCTACAACTATTCGAGATTGATAGAAGTTCAAACATAGGTCTGCTAACGTCATTGTATGTACCACAATTAGGTTCGACAACTTCTTTCGAAGCCTTCCAGGAAATAATTGCTCATTTGCGCGCACCAGATGGCTGCCCGTGGGATCGCGAACAAACTCACAAATCTCTGCGTCCCTACTTGTTAGAAGAAACATATGAAGTGCTGGAAACTTTGGATGCCGAAGATCCTAGCAGCATGCGGGAAGAATTTGGCGACCTCCTGCTGCAGATTGTGCTGCACGCCCAAATAGCGGCAGAAGAAGGCGAATTTACGATGGCAGATATTCTGGATAGTGTTCATACAAAGATTGTTTATCGTCATCCACACGTTTTCGATGATCTGCGATTAACTCATCCCCAAGGAGTATTAAAAAATTGGGAGCGATTAAAAGCGGAAGAACGCGTTCAAAATGGTAAAGAAGCAGAAAGCCTGTTGGATGGTATCGCAGCGGCTCTACCCGCGCTAGTACAAGCTGAGGAATACCAAAACAGAGCTGTTCGAGTAGGATTTGATTGGCCGGATATTGGTGGCGTATTGGACAAGTTGAAAGAAGAAATTGAGGAAGTGCGAACAGCCTCAGGAAGTGAAGAGCGCTTTTCGGAGATTGGAGACTTGCTGTTTGCTGTTGTGAATTTTGCGCGTTGGTGCGAGATTGACGCAGAAAGTGCTTTGCGTACGGCAAATGCTCGATTTAAAAACCGGTTTCATCATATTGAGAAATGGGCGCGTTCCCAAGGGCGCGAAATTACTACCTTATCTTTGAGCGAGATGGAAGCTCTCTGGCAGGAAGCAAAACAGATTGAAATGTCTTAGCGAGTAAAATAGGCAACCTATGTTAGATATCGTATCTTTTATCCTAGGACCTGTGCAAACCAACGCTTATCTGGTTGCTGATACTGGTTCTAAATCGGCTGTTGTAATAGACCCGGCGTGGGATGGTCTGATAATCGTAGATGAGGCAAAAAAACGGGGTTGGCAAATAGGACAAATCTGGCTTACCCATGCTCATTTTGATCATATTGGTGGCACAGATGCTGTTGTCAAAGGAGTAAATCCTGCGCCTCAGATTGCATTACATCCTGAGGACCACCCGCTCTGGAGAATGCAAGGTGGCGCACCCTTTTTCGGCATGAGTGTTGATGTTGGATCAGAGCCGAAAAGAATCCTTGCACATGGGCAGAAACTTGTATTAGGCAACTATAAATTTGAAGTGAGGCATACTCCAGGTCATACTCCTGGTCACGTAATTTTCTACTGCCAAGAAGAGGCAGTAGTTTTTGGTGGAGATGTGGTCTTCTGGGGAAGTATTGGACGTACAGATCTTCCAGGAGGAGACTACAAAACGTTGATGAACAGCATTCGGGATCAGATCTTGACTTTGCCGGATGAGACACGCCTGTTCACTGGTCATGGACCCGAAACAACTGTTGGGAGCGAAAGGATAGAAAATCCTTTCTTGGTTTGAAGATTGCGTGACAATTAAGAAATTAATTATTTTCTGGTTCCCAATCGCCTATTGCCAATTTCCTACTTTGCATATTCAACCGCCCGCGTTTCACGGATTACTGTCACCTTTATTTGACCTGGATACTGCATAGTCTCTTCGATATTTTTTGCTATTCCGCGCGCTATTTGTATGGCTTCGAGATCATCAATATCTTCAGGGCGGACAAAGATGCGGACTTCCCGACCAGCTTGCAGTGCATAGCTCTGCGTGACTCCTTTTTGGGAATTGGCAATCTCTTCTAATGAACGAATGCGTTTGAGGTATTGTTCCAGGCTCTCGCGACGAGCACCAGGACGGGCTCCTGATATGGCATCTGCTGTTTCCACGATTGCTGCCTCAACAGACTCCTGTTCGACTTCATGATGGTGTGATGCAATTGCGTTAACCACCTTGGTATTGATTCCATATCGCTTGGCTAGTTCTGCTCCCAATTGAGCATGGGTTCCTTCAACACTGTGATCAATCGCTTTACCCAGGTCATGGAGTAAGCCAGCAGTTCTGGCAGTATCAACATCCGCGCCCAGTTCTGCAGCAATCGCAGATGCAATTTTAGCGGTTTCCACAGAATGATGGAGTTGATTTTGCCCGTAAGATGTGCGGTATTTAAGGCGACCGAGTGTTCTTATTAGTTCGTGGTGCAGGGCAGGGACACCAGCTTCATATACAGCTTGCTCGCCTGCTTCTTCTATGGCACGCTCAACCTCTTTTTGCTCTTGCTTAAGGACCTTCTCTATATACGCTGGGTGAATGCGACCATCTTGAATAAGTTTTGCCAAAGCACGCTTAGCAACTTCCCTTCGCACCGAGTCAAATGATGATATAGTTACCGCTTCCGGTGTGTCATCGACGATAACATCCACACCGGCAGCCTGTTCGAAAGCGTGGATATTGCGCCCATTTCGTCCAATGATGCGACCTTTCATCTCGTCTGAGGGGATCTCAACAGTTGATGTGGTTATTTCAGGTACCTGATCGGTAGCCACCCGTTGGATTGCAGAAGTGATGATCTTTCGCGCCCGAGTTTCCCCTTCTTCTTTTGCTTCCATTTCGATTTGACGGATGATGCGGGCCATATCTACCCGTGCACCTTTCTCAACATCCGCCAACAGAATTTCGCGGGCCTCAGCGGTGCTTAAATTGGATATTCTCTGCAGTTCTTCCAATTCCTTTGCGTGGAGAACGTCAATTTCGTTTGCCCGTTTATCGACTGCACTTTGACGCTTATTTAAATTCTGCTCGCGCCTTTCTAGCCTTTCAACCCGGTTATCAAGTTCTTCCCGGCGTTTCTGCAATCGGTCTTCTTCTTTGTTCAGATCATTACGTCTGCGGGATACCTCTGATTCGGCTTTCTGAATTACATCCAAAGCTTGATCTCGAGATTGGATCTCTATCGATTTTGCTTTCTCTTTTGCGTCTTCCAGGGTTCTCTCAGCCGTATCTTTCAATATCTGCTGTGCCTTCTCAACCTGGTTCTGCTTGTAAAAATAACCAATAACTAGGCCGAGAAAGAGCGAGACAGGTATCAAAATAAGGATTAGCCAAAATAAAATGCTACTGTTCATTAATATATCCTTTCACTATTTTCTTGGTTTGTATTATTCTGTTCTGCCCAAATTTGTTCAACAACTTGGGCGCATGTAGCGTAATTAAAACCACGCCGAGCAAGGTGTCCAAACATCTTCTTGCGAAAAATTACCCACTCGGTCGTTCTTATCTTGCGCACCTGCTTCTTAGCAGCCTTGTATGCAAGCTTGGTTTCATCGATGTTTTCGAGGGTAGAATCGATGATGTCTTGCTGGATGCCTCGTCTTTTAAGTTCGTAAGTAAGGGCGCGTTTGCTTCTCGGTCGAAAATCAGTACGGTTCTCCACCCAATCTTTAGCAAACCGCGAATCATTTATGAATTCTATTTGTTTCAGCCGTTTAATAACGCGCTCGATATTATCCTCGGAACCACCCCGAGTCTTTAAAAATTGGCGGATCTCATTTTCCGAATGTGGTCTGTAGTTAATATATTTAATCGCTCTTTGGTAAGCTGTTTCGCGATCATCTTCATCGTGCATGCGAGCAATGTGATCTTCGCTAATTTCTTGACCAACTTTCAACCAAGCTGCAACAATACGTGCTAGACCAAACGCATAACCGCCATCCAGATAAATGTTAACGCGCTGGGGATTGTGCTTTTGAGTTTTGAGAGCAGTGATTCGGTATATCATCTGATATATATATGAATACAGCCGTATTCCTGCCTCGACAGGTCACGGCTGTTAGAAAACTTTCGGATTTCAGTTCTATTTATTCGGCGATAATAATATATATCAGGCGTTGATTATTTTGACTCACCTGAAAATGTTTCACTATGAAAAAAACTATCTAGCCAGTTCCATTTTGTATAAATTGATACAGGCGATTTTCACTAACGTTTATTCGTTTTAAGATTGTGTTACAAAAACCAAGATCCAAATTTATTGTGATTATTAGTTATTCTATCTTGAATATTACCTGACTCAATTATTTTGATACGCCGAATTTTATCATTCATCCAATAGCGAAAACCAATTCGGATTTCGCATTTTCAACCGTGGCCGCGACCGAAAAAACAAGAATATATTTCGCGGCGATGTTATGTTTACGCTGTTTGGTTACCGGTCGATTCGTCTTTGATTTAGGTTATTCGGAAATTTGGAATTACACTTCCAAAAGATAAGGTAAGACTGAGCACCAACTTATGTTTTACCGTACTAAAACCTGGAACTGATCAAAATACATCCTGTAATCAACAAGCGCATCAATTTGTCAAAGTGCTGCTCCCTATTCTTATGCCTAATTTCGGCTTCTTATGGTGATGACAAATCGGTCTGGAGCATGTATGTGTTTCACCAGTATTTCCCCCATATTATACATTATTTATGAAATTTAAGCATTAATATGAGGATGATTTCTGTGGTTCATTTTCGAAATGTTCACTGGGAGATCGTTTGCTACATTGTTCTATTGAGAACAGGTAGACGGACTTTTGCATGAATTATTTAAGATATTGAGAAATAATGCTCAAAATCTGGAGTCCAACCCCCGGGGATGAAATCCCCAGTAGATTCATCCTGCATATAAATTCCTTGGTAATCGCCTTTGACAATACGGAAAAGACTCTCAACGAGAGCATCAACATCATTTCTTGTATTGTACAGACCAAAGGATGCTCTGATAAGTCCTGGCATGCCGGTTTTATCCCCTGATAACATTTTTTCACGTACTCTTTGGGATTCTTCGTGAGTGATTTGTAAAAGGTGTAGGATGTAGGGATGTGCACAGAAACACCCGCTGCGTACACCAATACCGAAGTCATACCCTAAAATTGCAGCCACTTTAAAATGGGACATACCATCTACCATAAAAGGTATAACGCCCAAACGGTCTTGTGCTTTGTTCGGGTCGGCATTGCCAAAAATTTTTACACCAGGCACCTCCACGAGCCGCTCTAAAGCATATTTTGTAAGTTCTGTCTCATGCTTGGCGATATTGTCCAAGCCTATCGTATCCAATTGCTGGACTGCGGCAGCAGTCGCGACTGCACCTACGGTATTAGGACTGCCGGCTTCGTCCCTGCCCGGGGGGGCTGCCCATACTACGTCTCTTAAAGTGACAATTTCCACCGTACCACCGCCTTTTTGGTCAGGGATGCCATGTTCGAAGATGTCGCGTCTCCCAATTAGGGCACCAGTTCCAAATGGGGCGTACATTTTATGTCCTGAAACAGCTACGAAATCGAAATGACCGGGATCGTCCAATGGGCGCATATCCACTTTACGATGGGGAGCCAGTTGGGCGCTGTCAATAAATATTTTTGCTCCTACAGCATGCGTTTTTTCTGCTAACCGGTGGACGGGATTTATAAAACCGGTCACATTGCTGGCGCCTGTGAGCGCTACAAGAGCAATATGTGGGGCGTATTGATTTAATTGGCTGTCAAAATCTGCTTCATCTAGACGCCCGTCGTGTGTAAGAGCAACGTGAAGGGTTTTTGCGATACCGCGCCATGGCAGATCGTTTGAATGGTGCTCCATGCCGCTGACGATAACAATGTTACGCTGGTCACTAAATGGGAATCGATGGGCTAGCTTATTGACCGCATCTGTTGTATTTTTACCAAATATGCATATGTGTTCATTCGGATCGGCATTTACGAATTTCAATAATGTTTCACGGGCTGTTTCATATACATGGGTTGAAAGCTGGCTCTTGTATCCATTACCGCGATGCACGCTGCTGTAGTATGGCAAAAAATTTTCTACGGCTTCTTTGGCTGATTTAAGAGCAGGGGTTGAAGCTGCATTGTCAAGATTGACATATCTACTTTGACTTCCGTCTAATAACGGGACTTTTGTATCGATGCCAATAAAAAGGGATGCGTAGTTGCTGTTATGTTGGGATGGCATGTTTTTCCTTTATATATTCGATAGATTTGGTTTTATGCTGGGGAATTGTATTAGCCCAGTTAATGCTGTGTGGATTAATCGATAAGAAAAAAGTGCAATTGGCACATCCAATTTCAACCTTAATATTATGTAAAAGGTTGGTTAAAGAGTATTTTAATTTTATTAAGGGATGAATCCGCTTGCATTTAAGAACAACTTGGTATATACTGTGTGTATTCGTGGGAGAAAGTGGGAGAATGTGGAGCGCCGGTTCTATCCGGCGTTTCGCTGTTAATTGATATGACAGAACTTATGTTCTTGGGGCAATTCTACCACAACATGGATGAAAAAGGTCGCCTGATAATCCCAGCGCGATTTCGGGATTATTTGTCCATTGATGGCGCCTATATCATACAGGGATTTGATAAGAATTTGCTTGTTCTACCTTCTTCCACTTTCGAATCCGTTTCTCACCGAGTCAACCAAATGAGCATGACCGACCCGACAACCCGTTTGTTGAGACGTTTGTTTTTCTCCACTGCCCACCATGTGGAGGTTGATAAAGCAGGTCGTATTCTCATTCCCCAGTTCTTACGTCAGGCTGCTTCCCTTCAAGGTGAAGCAGTAGTTGTAGGCAATGGGGTTTATTTCGAGGTTTGGTCACCCGAACAGTGGTCGATACAGTCAGAGCAAATACAAGATGCTCAGGCGAATGCCCACCGATTTTCGGCTTTGGATCTCACCTCCGCGTAAATTATTCTCTTGCTACGCGATGAATGGTTCAAGCACTAACAATGTGCTCTTCCACCGTCCCGTACTTTACCAAGAAATTATACACGCGTTGCGATCTAAAAAAGGGGGTTCGTATGTGGATTGTACACTTGGGACGGGTGGTCACGCCTGGGGTATTCTCCAGATGAGTTCACCGGATGGTCGTTTGTTAGGTTTGGATGTTGATCCTCAAGCCATAGAAATTGCGCAGCATCGGCTTATGCCGTTTGGAGGACGAGTTGTGATTAGAAAGACCTCCTACGTAGCGTTGAAACTACAGTTGGATGAGTTAGGTTGGAGTAAAGTGGATGGCGTACTCCTGGATTTAGGGCCCTCATCCATGCAGTTAGATGTTCCTGCGAGGGGTTTTTCATTTCAGGCTGATGCACCGTTGGATATGCGATTCGATCCGCATAGTCCAGTGCGGGCTCATGATCTAATAAATGAGTTGCCGGAAAGGGAGTTGGCAGATTTGATCTACAAATTTGGAGAGGAGAGGAAAGCCCGCAAGATCGCCAAGGCAATCGTCGAAGTTCGTCCGCTTACGACGACTCTCCAGCTTGCCGATGTTGTCTCCCGAGCTGTTGGAAAGGGAGATCGTTATCGCAGGGGTTATCGTCGCCATCCAGCAACTCTGACGTTTCAGGCTTTGCGGATTGCTGTAAACCGTGAGCTTGAGGCACTAGAGCAAGTTTTACCTCAAGCGCTGGATGTACTGGTCACTGGCGGGCGTTTGGCTGTTTTATCGTTTCATTCGCTGGAGGATCGCATCGTAAAAAGATATTTCCGGCGTGAAAGTAAAGATTGCATCTGCCCGCCAGAACTGGTTGAGTGTAATTGTGAGCATAAAGCTATCGTTATTGAGATAAATCGGAAGCCTGTTCGACCAAGCCAAGACGAAGTTGCACAAAATCCTCGTGCAAGAAGTGCTCGTCTTAGAGTTGTTGAGAAAATTGCATGATTTGGCACATTAGTTGCAAATTTGTTTTAAACAATTTAACATGAATCAAATCGAGAATATTACACAAGCATACTCTCAGGCACCTTGGAGAAAACAGCTGCAGTTCATTGGCTTATTTTCACTTTTCCTGGTGTTCATCGCTCTGGTTGCTGGAATCTATCTGAACGTCAGCGCACGAACGGCAAAAGTTGGGCGTGATATTCAATATATGAAGAAACAAATAGAGATATTAGACCGAGAAATCGAGGATAAACAATCTCAATTAGCATATTTATTGTCTGATCGTGAGATGGGAAAGCGAGCTCAAAGCCTTGGTTATGAGCCCTTAGGAATGAACGAGGCTAAATTTCTCCCTGTCCCCGGCCACATTGGACGAAAGCCAGCGGTCTTGGCTCCTTATTTACATAACGATTTAGTTGGCGCACCAATCATTCCCGAGGAATATATTGAGCCCTTATTCGAATGGTTAAAAAAGCAATCTGGGTGGATTTCATTTACCCTGCCGGAGATTACGCCATGATGAGAGAACCTTTATGGCGCTATAACCTTATTAAATCCTTATTATTTGTTCTGCCAGTATTGATTGTGTTCCAAATGGTACGCATTAAGGTAAATCCAAGACAAGTGGAGAAAATAATTTCAGAAGGTAAAACCTTTTCTGGTGAATACCAGATAGTTACTCCAGCGCGCGGTCAAATATATGATCGCTGGGGTCATCAATTGGCCGGGAATAAAACTGCATATGAGGTTGGAATTGAATTGAGGAGAGTTAGAAATCCAGAAACAATTGCTCAAACCTTAAACCTGGTCCTTGATATTGATTATGTCGAGGCGTTGGGAGTTGCAAGCTTAGAGCCTTCAGAAACTGCTGTGTACCGGGTTGTCGCAAGCAATGTAACTCAGGAAAAGGTCGACCAACTTGACTTGCTTATTCAACAGATGAACGAACTCTATGGTTCAAGAAGGGATAAAAACGCACCAAGTCTAAATGGATTGCTGTTTAAACCCCATTTACAGAGAACTTACCCAGAAACGGAATTAGCGTCGAATATATTGGGCTTTGTTAATCGTGAAGGCGTAGGTTTTTATGGTGTGGAGGAAAAATACAACGATTTATTGGCAGGTGATGAATCTACAATATGGGTTTCACTTGATCCCAGTCGAGTACAGGAACTGCCCGAAATTCCGGAAGGGGCAAGTCTGGTATTAACCATAGACCGTGCGATACAGCGGAGTATGGAGAATGTAATAGATTCAGCTATAAAAGAAAGCGGCTCCGAATCCGGCACCATTGTTGTGATAGATCCGAAAACTGGTGAACTCATCGCGCTGGCAACCACGCCGCGTCTGAATATAAATGAGTACTGGAAGTACGGTCAAATACTTACAGATGAGACTCCATACAACAAAGGCATCAGTCAGGCATATGAGCCCGGATCCGTATATAAAGTATTCACAATGGCTTCGGCTCTAGATACTGGTGCTGTAACACCAGAAACAACTTTCTTAGACACGGGTGTTTTTGAGATTGGTGGAACGCGAATTTACAATTGGAACATGGGAGCCTGGGGTCCACAGAATATGCAGGGTTGTCTGCAGCATTCATTGAATGTCTGTCTTGCATGGGTTGCAAAGCAATTAGGTACAAAAGATTTCTACGCTTACATGCAGGCTTTTGGGGTAGGTCACTTAACTGGTATCGACTTGGCTGGAGAGGTTCATGGAAGGCTGAAGATGCCAGGCGACGAAGATTGGTATGATGCTGACCTGGGCACAAATGCATTTGGACAGGGAGTGTCTGCGACACCCCTACAGATGGCGGCCGGAATAGCAGCCGTGGCTAATGATGGCATAATGATGGCGCCACATATAGTCCGTTCGGTCGTAAACGATGGATATCAGCACGATATCGAAAAACGGATCGTTAGCATGCCGATTAAAGCAGAGACAGCGGTTTTGATGACTAAGATTTTGGCGCGATCGTTAGAGACAGAATCATCGGATGCACTTGTTACAGGTTACCGGCTTGCAGGCAAAACCGGAACCGCTGAAATCTCCACTCCTTTGGGGTATACAACCAATGAGACTAATGCTTCGTTCGTCGGCTGGGGTCCGATTGACGATCCACAATTTCTGGTCTATGTATGGTTAGAGAGGCCTCAATCGTCTCCTTGGGGATCAGTTGTTGCTGCGCCCGTGTTCCGTGAAGCAGTAAAAGAGCTTGTTGTTTTAATGGATTTGCCACCAGATGATATTCGCAGTGATTTGTATAGTGATTGAGGGATAATCGAGTTGAGTAATTATTTTGAATAATTTTGATATGTCAAATGCTGATACAAGCTGATGTCATAGAAGCATTATGCGATCATCGCCCCGCTTGGGCTCAGGAAAGAGTCACAGGTGCAGTGGTGGATTCACGGCAAGCATCGCAAGGTTGTCTGTTTGTTGCTGTAACTGGAGAAAATCTCGATGGTCATGATTTCGTCCATCAGGCGTTCGATCAGGGTGCAAAGTTAGCTTTTATTCAGAAAGATCTTTCGTCTCAATATCGAGTGCTGGATTTAAGAATAAAGACTAAAGGAAAGATACAAGAAGTAATTGAGACACCTTTCTGTATAAGGGTTGATGACACCATTGCAGCGTTACAGGAAACAGCTCGCTTCTGGCGACAAAAATTAGAACCGAGAGTTATCGGTATCACTGGCAGTGTTGGCAAATCGACGACCAAGGAGGTGACCGCTGAAGTATTAAATCAAAAATACCGCACCTTAAAAAATCCAGGTAATTTGAATAATGAAATCGGTTTACCTTTAACCCTTCTCAGCTTGGAAGAAGGTCACCAACGAGCGATTTTGGAAATGGGGTTTTACGTGTCTGGTGAAATAGCATTCTTATGCGATTTAGCACACCCTCAGGTTGGTGTAGTTACCAATGTAGGTACCGTTCATGCTGAACGAGCGGGTTCACAAGAAGCGATAGCAATAGGGAAATCTGAATTAGTGCAGGCGCTTCCACCATCCCCGGAAGGTATAGCCATACTCAATTTCGATGACCCGATGGTACGAGACATGGCATCAAAGACCGAGGCCCGCATTCTATATTATGGTCTAGATTCACGTGCCGAAATGTGGGCAGATGCAGTGGAAGGATTGGGTCTGGATGGGATTCGATTTCGTCTGCACTACCGCGGTGAGACACATTATATGAAGGTGCCATTGATTGGGCGCCATTCAGTCCATACTGTCCTTCGTGCTGCAGCTATAGGGATTGTTGAAGGATTGACCTGGCAAGAAATCGTTGACGGGTTGAGGTCTGGTCGCGCCCAGTTGAGGCTGGTTGCTGTTCAGAGTCCAAGTGGTGCCTTGATTCTCGATGACACATACAACGCATCACCGCAGTCCACTTTTTCCGCGCTCAACCTGCTCAATGAGCTAGAAGGACATAAAATTGCAGTTTTAGGCGATATGTTGGAATTAGGTCAATATGAGCTTCATGGTCATAAGATGGTAGGAGTACGTGCAGCAGAAGTTGTCGATGAATTGATCACGGTCGGTGAGCGCGCCCTGATTATTGCAAAGACGGCGCGCCAAACAGGTCTTCCAACTAAAGCAGTGACAGTATTCGAGGATAGTGATCAGGCGATTGCTTTCTTGGCTAATCGCTTGGGAAAGAACGATGTTGTCCTAGTTAAAGGCTCCCACGCGATACGGATGGATCGTATTGTTGCTGCATTGGAGGTCCGTGAATGACTCAAACTTCAATGTCCCTGGCTTTAGCAGGCTTCAGTTTCATGTTGACGGTAATCTGGGGACCACCATTGTTACGAGTTCTCCGTCATTATGAAGTAGGTAAGGCGATTCGCATTGAAGGTCCAGACCGGCATTTCAGCAAATTAGGTACCCCTACTATGGGAGGAGTACTAATCGTCTTGCCAGTTGTGTTTATTACCGTATTACTGAACGCAGGTTCTTTAATCGGTATTACTGTCTTGGGCAGGTCTGTACTGCTGCCTATGGTTGTGATGGTGGTTTATGCAACCCTGGGCGCTATAGATGATTGGGAAGGGCTGCGTAATCAAGGAAGTTCAACGGGTATGCGAGCGCGCACGAAACTTTTTTTTCAAGTAGCCTTCGCAGTTGCTGCGGCTTTGGGAATTTTCTATGTGCTGAAGATCAAAATTTTTTATCTGCCAGGGATGGATGGGTACATAAATCTCGGAGTGTGGTATATCCCAATCGCAGCGTTCGTAATTGTAGCAACCACCAACGCGGTCAATTTGACAGATGGTCTGGATGGTTTGGCTGGTTTGATCTCTGCGACCGCTTTTGCAGCCTATGGCGGTATTGCCCTTTTGCAGGGTCAAACTTTCCTGGCTAATTTTTGTTTTACAGTGGTTGGTGCGCTGTTTGGGTTCTTATGGTTCAATGTTCACCCTGCACTTATGTTCATGGGAGATACGGGTTCGTTAGCTCTCGGATCAACACTGGCCGTAGTGGCTTTGATGACCGGACATTGGATTGTTTTGCCTATTATTGCGATTATCCCTGCCAGTACTGTATTGAGCGTAATTTTACAGGTGGCATATTTTAAATATACCGGTGGTCGCAGGCTTTTTAAGATGTCTCCGTTGCACCATCACTTTGAGCTTTCTGGTTGGAGTGAAACGCAGGTTGTACAGCGATTCTGGTTAGTAAGTCTGTTATTTGCGATGATTGGAGTGGCATTAGCACTCGTTTAGAACACTCCATTGTTGTGGTATGAATTATAAAAAAAAAGAAGATTACGGATAACTACAAGTATGCGAGAATGGCAGGGTAAGAAAGTGGTCATCGTTGGTGCAGCCCGACAAGGGATTGCCCTGACGCGCTACCTGACTGGTCAAGGTGCTCGCATTGTTTTGAATGATTGTAAGCCAGCAAGTGAATTGCTCGATGCCCGGGAAGCCCTAAAGGAATTGTCAGATGCCGGCCATCCTATCGAATGGGTTATTGGCGGGCATCCATTGAGCTTGTTAGAATCTTGTGATGTTCTGGGTGTCTCTGGTGGTGTACCTTTGTCCTTGCCACTTGTTAGAGAGGCGAGCTCTTTGGGTATTCCAATTGTGAATGATTCGCAGGTATTCATGGAAGTTGTCCCGTGTAAAGTTGTTGGCATTACCGGCTCGGCGGGTAAGACTACTACAACTTCATTGGTCGGACACATCCTTAAAACTGCGACTACAGACCCGCAATCTGAATTGTATAGCAAACGGGTTTGGATTGGTGGAAATATTGGCATTCCTTTGATTACTTTTATTGAGGATATCCAGCCTGATGATGTTGCTGTAATGGAGTTGTCGAGCTTTCAATTAGAGTTGATGACCAAATCACCTCATATAGCGGTAGTGCTTAATATCTCACCGGATCACTTGGACAGGCACGTTTCAATGAAGGCGTATATCAATGCCAAAACCCGAATACTGGAATTTCAAACAGCATCTGATATAGCTGTCATTGGCAGGGATGACGCGAATACGTGGTCGTTATCAAAAAAAGTTCATGGTGGTTTGATGTCCTTCGGACTGTCAGAGATGGCTCCTGATCAGGATGGTGCATTAATAAAGAATGATTCTATTTATATGCGGATTGGAAGGAACAATGCAGGACGAACCCATCTCATGAAGGAGAATTTTAATATTGATCCAAAAGAGTACCGGCTTCTTTCCCGAGATAGAATTCCCCTGCTAGGAGAGCATAATTTACGAAATGTGATGGCAGCCTGTACGATTTCAGCGGCACTGGACCTTCCGGCAGAAATAATGCAACACGGAATTGAGAGTTTTGAAGGAATTCCCCATCGCTTGGAATTCATCAGATCATGGCGAGGGGCTGATTGGTATAACGATTCGATTGCCACTACTCCAAAACGGACAATGGCAGCGATTCATTCTTTTGATGTGCCGCTGGTTTTATTAGCTGGTGGACGGGATAAGAACTTACCTTGGATGGAATTTGGTGAGATGATTTGCCAACGCGTTAATCACCTGATTGTGTTCGGAGAGTCATCACAAAAGATTTTGCAGGAACTGGATTTGTCTGGTACTGAAAAAATTACTATTACCCAATGTGTTGGATTGTATGATGCAATTAAGGAGGCCGCACGGATAGTCCAACCTGGAGAAGTTGTTTTACTTTCACCGGGGGGGACGAGTTTTGATGAATTTGAAAATTACGAGCAGCGTGGAGAATATTTCGCTCAATGGGTAAAGGAACTCCATTAAAAATGAACGGACTTTTTACTGAAGTGAGTACTGGCGATATTGTGGAACAATCTGAGAACGAACCTGTTTCCAGGAAAAAGAAAGGCTTGAACCGCCACCGCGTACAGTTGAGTTTTGACGTTCCATTTCTTCTAGTAGTGATTACCCTGTTGATTTTTGGGCTGGTGATGGTTTATTCTGCGAGTTATGACTATTCAAATAGGTTTTATGGTGATCCAACCACAATTTTCTATCGCCAGCTTCTTTGGATGGTAATTGGATTGAGCATAGCAATTACTCTGGCAATTTTAGATTACCACCGATGGCAGCAGATTGCGGTTGCGTTAATGGGGATTACTATTTTTGGATTAATTGCGGTTCTATTTATAAACGAAGTGAGAAACGGGGCAGTGCGGACCCTTTTTGGAGGTTCTATCCAGCCATCAGAGTTGGCAAAATTAGTGACGATCATTTATCTGGCGGTATGGTTATCCGCTAGACGAGAGAAGCTCAGTGATGTTAGTTTTGGTCTCATTCCCATGGCGATCATTTTGGGGTTGTTGGGTGGTCTGGTTATCATCCAGCCTGACTTCAGCACAGTGGCGACCATTTTTTTTCTAGGAGGTCTCATGTTCTTCTTGGCGGGGGGGGATCTGAAGCAAATCGGTATTCTAATGGTCGTTGCACTGGTGATTGGCTTTGGAATCGTTCAACTCGCGCCCACAGGAGCTGCTAGAATTGAATATTTTATAGCTGGAATACAAGATCCTACCCAGGGTTCTTATCATGTCCGACGTTCACTTGAAGCAATTATTAAAGGGGGGTGGTTTGGAGTAGGAATTGGTGAAGCTGAAACTAAATTGACTGGTCTGCCTGTGCCGCCGACGGATAGTATTTTTGCAGTAGTTGGCGAAGAAATGGGTGTAATTGGTTCTCTAGTAATAGTGGGCTTATTTACTTTGTTTCTCTGGCGAGGGTTTGTAATTGTCCGCCAGGCTCCAGATCAATTGGGGATGTTACTTGCCGCCGGTCTCACGCTTTGGATTTCAATTGAGGCGTTTATCAACATGTCCGTTATGGTAAACTTGTTGCCTTTTGCGGGCAATGCATTGCCATTAATAAGCGCCGGTGGATCGAATTTGCTTGTTACATTGGCGGCTATTGGGATACTGATAAATATATCCCGATTATCAGAAAAAAAGAAATCAGAAAAAGGGAAGCTCTTCAATGCGGTTATTAATCTGCGCAGGCGGAACCGGGGGAGGCGTGTATCCGGCTCTCGCCGTGTTGCAAGCCGTGATCGATGACAATTCAGGAATTACCTGGGATGAAATTGCCTCAAAAAAGACCTTGCCAGGTACAAAAATCGAAACTATCAATTCGGTTTTGTGGGTTGGAGGCAGCGGTGGTATGGAGGCAGACTTGATAAAGCGAATTGGCATTCCTTATGAAGCTGTACCAGCCGCGGGTGTGCACGGTGTTGGTTGGCGCGTTTTGCCTGGAAACTTGCTGAAATTGGGTAAAGGATACATTCAGTCTCGCCAAATCCTAAAAAGGTTTAATCCCGATGTTCTTTTCTTCACTGGCGGATATGTTGCCGTACCGATGGCGCTGGCGGGTCGCAAAGTGCCATCATTACTTTTTGTCCCAGACATTGAACCAGGAGTGGCATTGAAAACCTTAGCCCAGTTGGCAGACCGCATCGATTTGAGCGTGGATGCCTCACACGAATATTTTGAACGCCATCCCAATGTTCGAGTAACAGGCTACCCGACACGATCCAATTTGAAATCGTGGAGCTTGGATTCGGCTCATAATGCATTAGGATTGGATCCAGATTTACATACCTTACTTGTGTTAGGAGGAAGTAAAGGTGCGCGTTCGATAAATCAGGCATTGTTGAAATTACTCCCAGAATTATTGGAGGAAATGCAAGTCGTGCATGTCAGTGGAGAGCTTGATTGGTCTGAAGTAGAAGCGGTTTGTACCTCTCAGAAAGATTCACTGCCTTCTGCAGAGCGCTATAAACCGTTTCCATACCTCCACGATGAGATGGGAGCCGCACTGACTGCGGCAGACCTTGTAGTTTCACGAGCTGGGGCTTCATGTTTGGGCGAATATCCATTATTTGGTTTACCAGCAATTCTGGTGCCATATCCGTATGCATGGCGGTATCAGGAGGTAAATGCCCAGTACTTGTCGAAGAAAGGAGCAGCTGAGGTTGTTCCCGATGAAGAAATGGCAACTCAATTATTGCCAAAGGTGCGAGAATTGATGACCGATGATAGTCGTCGCGAGCAAATGAGTCATGCAATGCGTACTCTGGTATACCCCAACGCAGCAAAATCGATTGCCTCTCACCTCGCTGAGTTGGCTGCGCTAAGTCGTGAAAGGGATTGATCTATGGTTACACTTGTGGTCGCTTTCTACATATTCGTGGTGTTATTCGCAGTTATCGGTTCTATGCGAGGTTGGGGAAAAGAAGTCCTGGTTGGGTTTAGTGTAATCTTGGCGCTCGCATTTATCGCTGTTATTGAGGATCTTTTACCTTATACAAATGATCTAATCCAGAATGGCTCCACATCACAGTTCTGGGTTCGGTCATCTATTTTGATAGTAATGGTTTTCTTTGGCTATCAATCGCCGAGGTTTTCGCAGTTTGCCAGGTTCAGTGAAAAACGTGCCAGGATACAGGATTTTATTCTTGGAATATTATTCGGTGCGATTAATGGATATTTGATATTTGGAACGCTTTGGTATTTCATGGATGAAGCTGGATATCCTTTTACGCCATATATTTCATCATCCGTGAATGATCCAGTCACTGCTGAAACCGCTCAGCGATTATTAAATATGTTTGCGCCGGCTTTGTTGTCTGGTTATTGGATTTATATTGCGGTTATTGTAGCTTTTATCTTCGTGTTGATCGTGTTTATCTAGAGGTAAAACCTGTAATCGGATTATATTATCGATTTAAATGCAATTATGACCAAGATTCATTTTATCGGGGTAGGTGGTGCTGGTCTTTCAGCCATTGCGATGGTGATGCTAGAACGCGGCTTTAAGGTGAGCGGTTCTGATCGTCAAGTGTCACCCCAAACTAAACGGTTACAGGCTGCCGGAGTAGATGTCTATCTTGGTCATAGCGCAGAAAATATTAGCGGAGCAGATATAGTTTTGCGCTCATCGGCGATACCAGATGACAATGTAGAAGTGTTAGCTTCAGAAAATGCCGGTATCCAGGTCATGAAACGGGCAGAATTTCTAAGTCAGGTTATTGCGGATCAGCGATGTGTCGCTATTGCAGGCACTCATGGAAAGACAACTACAACGGCGATGATCGCCTGGATTCTTAGCCAGTTAAAATATGATCCTTCTTATATCATCGGCAGTGAGTCTAAAGACCTTTGTAAAAACGCTCATGCTGGTCGGGGCAATTACTTCATTATCGAAGCAGACGAGTATGATCGCATGTTTTTAGGATTGCAACCTTATATTGCTGTTGTGACAAGCGTGGAACACGATCACCCAGATTGTTTTCCAACATCACAGGATTTCTACCACGCATTTCTAGATTTTCTTATGCAAATAAAACCGGATGGAACACTACTTGTTTGTGGTGATGACCCTGGAGCTTCTCGTCTACTTAATGAAACAAATATTCTACCGGACAGATCACTTGCTTACGGGATTTCTGATGAGAAATCCAGGGTCCACCTAGTTAAAAGTGCAGAAAATTACGACTACCAGGCGGAAAACTTGGTTTTGAATGACCTGGGGAGCTATAACTTTGAATTTGTAGGTGAGGATGTCGAAAGACGTGCAAAGGTTTCCCTCCAAGTACCAGGTATTCACAATGTTCGTAACGCTACGGCTGCTTTGGCGGTATCGGATTTGATCGGTGTGTCTGTCGTTGAAGCCGCGGGTGAGATAAGTAGGTTTCGGGGGACCGAGAGAAGATTCGAGGTTCGCGGTGAAGCCCAACATATAACATTTATCGATGACTATGCCCACCATCCAACGGAGATAAAGGCCACACTTTCCGCAGCACGTGTGCGATTCCCTAACCGCAATATTTGGGCGGTGTGGCAGCCCCATACGTACTCTCGCACTATGACTTTATTAACCGAATTCGCAGGAGCATTTCGGGACGCCGATCATGTATTGGTTACAGATGTATATGCGGCTCGGGAGAGTGCACCTGAGAACGGGTTCTCGGCTGAGCATGTAGTGGAGGCGATATCAAATAAAAAGAATTCATCTTCAGATGTCCATTACATGCCTGGCATCCTGGATGCAAGAGATTATCTTCTCAAGATTACACAACCCGGTGATGTGGTTATTGTTCTCTCAGCAGGTGATGCGAACCAGATTATTGATCAGTCGATGCTTATTTTGCGAAAACAAAATCAATCTCTCTGCTTGACAGCGCTGCAAGATATTTTCGGCGATCGTGTAAATGAAAATGTCCCCCTAGCTCGCTTTACTTCCGCACGGATAGGAGGTCCTGCAGATGTGCTATTAGAGGTGAATTCTGCTGATGAACTTGCACAAGCTGCAGCTCTGCTCTGGAAAAGTGGTGTTTCCTTTATTATCCTCGGTGGAGGTTCGAACATATTAGTAAGCGATTCCGGCATACGTGGAGTTGTTGTGTTGAATAAAGCCAAAAAGGTGATGTTTGATGAACAATCCGCTACACCGACTGTATGGGCTGAAAGTGGTGTGAATTTTGGGGTGATTTCTCGCCAGGCCGCCCAATGTGGTTTATCAGGTTTGGAATGGGCGGCAGGGATACCTGGCACATTGGGTGGAGCAGTGGTAGGCAATGCGGGAGCGCATGGTGGAGAAATTTCTGCAGTATTAAAATTGGCCGAAATCTTGCACCGTTCAAGTAAATCAAAAGATGCCGAACCCCGGCGTAAGCATTGGCCTGTAGAACGATTTGGGTATTCTTACCGTAACAGTATTATCAAGCGTTATCCGGGAGATTTTGTCGTCTTAAGTGCTATCCTAGAACTGGAACGCAGTGATCCGCAAGCTGTTCAGACCAGGATGAAGAGCTTTGTTTCCCATCGCCACCGTACACAACCACCTGGAGCGAGTGTGGGATCTATGTTTAAGAATCCTCCCGGAGATTATGCTGGACGTCTGATTGAAGCGGTGGGGCTTAAGGGTACTCGCATTGGTGGAGCGGAGATAAGTTCAATGCATGCCAATTATTTTATCAACCAAGGCAGTTCATCGGCTGGTGATGTTTGGGAATTAATTCAACTGGCGCGCAAATCGGTAGTGAGAAAGTTTGGTGTCGAACTTGAATTAGAAATCGAATTGGTCGGTGAATGGAGTATATCTAACAGTGTTTTATAGAGAGATGCTGCCAGTCAGATTTGTTGGATTGATTGTGTTGATGTAAGCAGATTATGAAAAAAAAGAGCAAAATCCGTATTGGTGTAATCTTTGGTGGACGTTCAGGAGAACATGAAGTCTCGCTCATGTCGGCGCGATCAATACTATCTGCCCTTGATCCGGACACATATATAGTTACCCAAATCGGAATCACCCACGATGGCGATTGGTTGGTTGGTGAAAATGTTTTGGGTGCAATGATTGAAGGTGATTATCGGAACTTAAATCCGGTCGTATTAATGCCCATTCCTACTCGTAAGGAGTTGTACACGATAAATTTAACCGGGCAAAAAGAAATATTACAACGATGCACCAACCTGGATGTTATCTTCCCTGTATTGCATGGGACTTTTGGGGAGGATGGGACACTACAGGGCTTGCTTGAACTGACAGACATTGCATATGTTGGTGCCGGTGTTCTTGGCTCATCACTTGGCATGGATAAGGGTGTATTTAAAGATGTAATGCGTGCCAACGGTGTTCCTGTATTGGATTCTATTGTGGTTTCGAAGCGCGATATCGAAGAGGATGCTGATTCCATAACACGTCTAGCTGAAGCGTTAGCGACCTACCCGTTGTTTGTTAAGCCAGCCAATATGGGTTCTTCGGTCGGTATTACGAAGTGTAATTCGCGTTCGGATCTTTATGAAGGATTGTTAGAGGCTGCATGCTATGACCGGCGGGTGCTGATTGAGCGTGGGGTGAATGCTCGCGAGATTGAAGTCAGTGTTTTAGGAAATGAAGAACCGCGGGCCTCTGTACCGGGTGAGATTATACCGAGTCGTGAATTTTATTCATACGAAGCGAAATATATTGATGATAGCTCAAATCTCATTATCCCAGCACCGATTCCGCCAGAATTGGCACAGTGGGTGCAACAGTTAGCAGTGCAAGCATACCGTGCTGTAGATTGTGCTGGTATGGCTCGAGTGGATTTTTTGCTCGAAAAGAACAAATCTCAAAGAGGTGAACCAGGTGAAGTATACCTGAATGAAATCAATACAATCCCAGGATTCACAAAGATAAGCATGTATCCCAAACTATGGGAGGAGAGTGGCTTACCATACCCTGCCCTGGTAGATCGATTGGTTGAACTGGCGTTGGAACGCAAAGCTGAGCGTAATCGTATTGAACGGCGATACCGGAGTGAAGGATGATAATCAACCGTCAAGCCCGTTCTACGCGACGTACGAATAAGATCCGTCAAAGACGAGAGGAGCACTCAAAGGATGGGAAAAAGGTAAAAACTCGTAGACGTTCAGTACCATCAAACACACCTCCTCCAGTCATGATGCGTGGTATCGCAAGTGGAGTTGCTGTAGGTGTAGGTAGAAACTACAAAAAAAACCACCGCCGCATAGATGTCCCCTTAAATGTTACTGGTGCGGAAATGCGGCTGCCTTCCTTGCCTCAGGTGCATATTGGCTGGCGGGTGATATCTTTTGCTCTGGTAGTTGTGCTGTCCTATATGGTTTACATAGGTTGGAATTCGCAGGATTTTAGTATTGATGTGGCTAATATTACAGGCCTGCATAACATCACAAGTCGAGATGTAAACTCTGTGTTGGGTGTGACGGGAAAGTCGATTTTCACGCTTGACCGGTTGGAAATCCAAAATAAACTATTGGAATCATTCACGGAATTTTCATCCGCTGCTGTCGAATTGGATTTACCAAATACGGTGAACATTACGGTTACTGAGCGTATTCCTGTACTTGTATGGAGTCATGATAGTCAATCTGTACTGGTAGATGAAAACGGGAAGGCGTTCCCATTGCGGAACGAATTATTTGATCATGGATTGTATCCAATCATCGAAGCTAAGGAAGAACCGCCTCAATTGGTCTCCCTAGATTCAAATGCGTCCAAACAGGCCTCGCTAGAGTTTGATTTAAATGGTCTCCAATTCGCGGAGAACAAGCTGTCTGACGACGAAACTGGAAGGTTGTTGTCTCCTGAAATGGTTGCGGCTGTTATATTGTTGGATAAACACACCCCGGATGGAGCAACCTTATCCTATGACAATACACATGGTCTATCATGGAAGGATGGGCGTGGTTGGGTTGTATATTTTGGAGGATTAAATGATATTGAAATGAAGCTGCGAGTCTATGAAGCTATCTTTCAATATTTGAGAGCAGAAGATACTAAACCGGCGATGATCAGTGTGGAGTATGTTCATGCTCCGTACTA
>CBFDCK010000040.1:0-22102 GCA_965603285.1 uncultured bacterium | reverse complement strand
CACCGTAATAATGGCTACCAGGATAATTTGTGAATTTAACACTTCTCCGATCAAACCCAAGCGCAATCCGATTGCAGAAGTTGCGATTATTAGCGACAGTCGTGCGGAGAGCAGCGCACCAGCAGCCAGTGATTCACGCCAGGTGAAAACGAAACGATAAAGCAATGCTGGCAGGACCTTGACCAGAAAGGCTGCGATTAGCAGACCAACTGCAATGATCAGGTTTTCCGGTGAGCTGAGAAGCGCGCCCAAGTTAAAGGTCACACCAACCATGATAAAAAAGATGGGTATGAAAAAGCCGAAACCGATCCCTTCTAATTGGGATACCAGTTCATCGTCCTCCGGTGTGCGCAGCAAAGCAATGATCGCGCCAGCCAAGAATGCTCCCAGGATGATCTCTGTGCCTACTATCTCAGACAGCACTACAAAAACCAGCATTAGAGTGAAGGCGAGCCGAATCTTGATCTGTCCGGTGGCGCTGCTGACCTCCTCCATCGCCCGCCTCAAGAAGCTTAAACGGTTGAAGAAGAGATTGCCAACGCGGTAAATCAAGAAGAAGGCCGCGAATAGAACGCTAACCAGGAGGATATCCAATGTGAGACCATGTGAAAGAGCAGCGACCAGGACGGTGATCAAAAGCATGGTCACGAAATCTGCAATCAACGCAGATATCAATAATGTCTGTCCATAGCGCCCTGAACTCAAGCCTAATTCTTTGAGCACTGGCAAGATTACTCCGAGTGATGTTGTGGAAAAAATTAATGCCACAATCCAGGGACTTTGGGCTATGCCACGGTTGAATGCAGCTACTCCGACAAACGTCGATAAAATCAGGGTAAGCAAGAAAGACCCAATGCCTAATTGAATCGGACCCCAATGGAATTTTTCTTGTTTTTGAGCTTGTTCGGGATTTCCTACTGTCCCGAGATTTGAAAAATTAATTTCCATTCCTGAGAGAAACATCAGAAAAACAAATCCGAATTCAGCCAGTAGCACCAAGATCGTTTCGTCTCCCTGCACCCACCCTAAAATACTGGGACCTATCAAAATGCCAGCCAAAATCTCACCGACAACAATGGGCAGATAAAGACGCTTGAAGCGCGTCAATAGAAGCGGTACGATGAAGGCTAATACCAGTACCAATAACAGGGGGATAAAAGTTAGTGTGTCTTCCATGATTACTGTTTTGATTGATTCGCGATCATGTATTTATGATCTGAAGTTTTTTCCACAATACTAGTAGATTGGGATTTGTTAAGTTGAGTTATATGGGAAATGGATATCTTACCCGGAAGCAGCGGAGCCAACCATGCTATTTTAGCTTAAATTTGATTGTGCTCTTATAACAGTGACCGCCTAATCCCTCTCTGGTACAGAGAGTGATGACAGCTTTGGCATAATGACCTGGTTTGGCGTGCTTGTTTAGAGGCGCAGCGATGGATAAGGACTGACCTGGAGCAAGCCGGTCGCGATAGGAAGCCGAGCAAGAGTCGCTATCCAGAAAAGGTGCGTTGCTGGTTTGTGGTCCGAATAACCTTTTTCCGGTCGCCAGGTCATCAACTTGCACGCGCCCAGATTCAAGCGCCTCCCATGAGTTATTGTGAACCCTGAAAAAAACAACCGGTTCACCGCCGCATTCCTGGACTCGCGCCCTGCTCACTGAAAACCCACAACAGAACTTGGTGGGTGCTTTAGGCATTGGGGAGGGGGTAATTACTGGCAAAAGGTAAGGATTGCCTTCAACGTGGGTCGTTTCCGACCAGACCCAGCAGAATTTGTCGTTCTTGGTCGGGTTTTGGATGTACCACCAATAATCTGCAGAGTCGCGTCCATATACGTTGGAAGTAGTTCCCACCAGGAGATAACCATCTACTTTATATCTACTGCTAGGTCCAAGCCGGCAGTTGGTGTTGACATCAGCCCAGATTTCAGGTGGGACAATTGAGGTGGAAACTGCCGTAGGGGAGGGCTGTTGTGTGTATGTTGGGACAGGTTGGGTATGGGTCGTAGTGGGTGATGGTGTTGGTGTGGCGCTTGGCAGGATGGTTATTTGCGCTGTGGAAGGTGAGGTTGCAGTAGCTGCTAATTCGGTTTCGATAAGGTGGGAAGCGACTGTAGCCGCTACCGCGGTATTAATCTCAGCCTGTATGTCGATCACGGATTTTGATGAAAAGAACTGAGAGCAGGCGCTTATCAATAGTAACAGTGCACAAATGATTACCCCCAGGATAACACGGTAGCTCAATTCTCGGTCTTTCATCCTCCACCTTCCTGTAATCGTTCCATGTAAAAGGATGTTATTGGGTGAACAACTGGCGGTAATTTTTAGGGGTTAAGCTTCGCTACCTCGCAATTCGGGTTGGGTTATCGTAATTATAGCCCATGAAGCTCGGAAGGTGGATTAAAAAATTGGACATGGTAGAATCAAACACTATTTGAACTATGGACCTTTTTGATCACTCACTGAAACAACGCATGAAGCACGAGGCACCTCTGGCTGCCCGTATGCGGCCGCGCACACTGGATGAATTTGTTGGGCAGGAGGCCATTGTCGGTCAGGGGAAACTGCTTCGGCGGGCAATTGAAGCCGACCGACTGTTCTCATCGATCATCCTGTGGGGACCGCCTGGATCGGGAAAAACCACCTTAGCGCAAATCATCGCAAACAAGACGGAATCATATTTTGTGACCCTTTCTGCGGCTCTGGCCGGCAAACCCGATCTGCGCAAAGTAATCCAAAAGGCAGTTGAACGCCGTAAGTTGCATAACATGCGTACGATCCTATTTATAGACGAAGTTCACAGGTGGAATAAAGCCCAGCAGGACGCCCTGCTGCCGCATGTTGAGAACGGGATGGTGACTTTAATTGGGGCGACGACCGAGAACCCATATTTTGATGTTATCAGCGCGCTGGTGTCTCGCTCGCGTGTTTTTCAGCTGCGCCCCTTGGAGGATGATGACGTAGGCTGCATCCTGGAGAACGCAATTAATGACGCTGAAAGGGGTTACGGTGAGCGGGATATTCTCATCGACGAAGATGCGATGGGACATCTCATCCGGATCGCTGGCGGTGATGCACGTAATGCCTTAAACGCCCTCGAGCTGGCGGTGGAGAGCACGCTGCCTGATGTGGATGAATCCGTCCACATCACCTTAGATGTGGCTCAAGAGTCGATCCAACGGCGGGCAGTTTTTTACGACAAGGACGGGGACGCTCATTACGATACGATTTCCGCCTTCATCAAGTCGGTGCGCGGGTCTGATCCTGACGCGACTCTGTATTGGTTGGCGAAGATGCTCTACGCTGGAGAAGACCCACGCTTCATCTTGCGGCGCATGATCATCCTGGCGAGTGAAGATATCGGGCTTGGCGACCCTCTGGGATTGGTGGTTGCCAGCGCAGCAGCCCAAGCTTTCGACTACATCGGGCTGCCGGAAGGTGTTTACCCGATTGTGGAAGCTGCGCTCTACTTAGCAACTGCACCGAAATCAAACACGGCGGGATCATATTTTAAAGCCTTCCAATTGATCGAAAATGAGGGAATTATAAGTGTACCGAAGCACCTGCAGGACGCCAACCGGGATGGTAAAGCCTTGGGTCACGGCGAAGGGTACCAATACCCGCATGAAGCCCCAGACCACTTCCTGCCACAGCAGTACCTGCCAAAACAACTGTTGGGTACATATTTTTACAAGCCCACAGCTCAAGGTTATGAAGCCCAGGTTGCTGAACGGTTGACACGTTGGAGAGAAGCCCAGCGAAAAGCATTAGAAATTACAGAGAGCAAAACTTTGCCCGACTTGTCAAAAGATGAAATCGAAACCATTAAAAAGCGCCACAAACCATCCGGAATTTATTAGATAATATTGAGTATAATGCGGATCAAGTTATACTATTTTATTAATCCTGAATCCCACATTTTCTAACTCCAATGCCCATCTTCCTTCTTATCCGTCACGGTGAAAACGATTTTGTCAAACAAGGTCGGCTTGCCGGTCGTTTACCCGGTGTCCATCTGAATGAGAAGGGACTCGCTCAAGCTGCAGAAGTTGCCGAAAATTTGAAAGGTGCACCGATAAAGGCAGTCTACAGCAGCCCGCTTGAACGCACTATGGAGACCGCGGTACCGATTGCACATGCGCTTGATCTTGAAGTTCTCCCTCGGACAGGATTGCTCGAAGTCGATGTGGGTGATTGGCAGAATAAGACGCTTAAAGAACTGCAGCGTCGGAAGATTTGGAGAGCAGTACAGATCTCTCCTTCACGTGCGCTCTTCCCGGAAGGCGAATCGTTCGCTGAAGCCCAGCTGCGCATCTGCCAGGAGATTGAATCGTTGGCATTACGGCATTCTGAAAAGGAACTGGTTGTCTGTGTGACCCACTCGGACTTGATTAAACTGGCTGTAGCGTATTTTATCGGCTTGCCGTTGGATATGTTCCAGCGGCTGCAAATCGCCCCTGCATCTATCTCAGCGCTTCAGGTCGGAGAGCCGAGCAGCCGCCTGTTGACGTTAAATTATGATATTTCTTTTACACTTCTGGAAGATTGATTCTGGTATACTTTTTCTATAATGGCTCATTCAACAATTTGGTTACAAAATGTCGGATAAAGAGATAGATTTACAGCCGGTCACTCACATAACCACTGACGCTATTGGGCAACCCGGTCAAAGGGTGTTTTACCTACATGGGTGGCAGGACGAACGCACCGTAACCCTTATCGTCGAAAAAATCCAAATCCAATCCCTGGCAGTCGGCGTGGAGCAGTTCCTGGCAGAAATTCACGAGAAGTTTCCTGAATTAGAGGAAGCCTCCGCCGATTACGATGAGCAAAAGATGCACATTATTCCACCTGTGGACCCATTATTCCGGGTTGGTGAAATGGGTTTGGGATACGACGCTGAGCGCGATCTAGTGGTTTTGATTGCTCACGAATTGCTCACCGAAGACCAGGACCCTGTGGAAGGGCAGATTGTGCGATTCTGGTGCACCCGCTCTCAAGTCCGGTCGATGTGCCGCTGGGGGATCGAAATTGCCGCGCGAGGCAGACCGATCTGCCCGCAGTGCGGGGAACCCATGGAGCCCGAAGGTCACTTCTGCCCTAAAAAAAATGGCGGTCATAAGCATTGAACCGGCGGAGATGAACTCTCCAACAGTCGACCCATTAAAAATTTTGCAGCAAGGTGAGATTTCGCTAAAGGGCGAATTTCTATGGGGCTCGAATTATACCTTCCTGGTGGATGTGGAATTGGGAGGTGAAGTGCTGCTGGCGGTGTATAAACCCACACGTGGTGAACGCCCGTTGTGGGATTTTCAGGCAGCCAGTCTTGCCCGGCGGGAGGTTGCAGCCTATCTGGTAAGCGAAGCTCTGGAATGGAATTTTGTGCCACTGACAGCCTATCGTGATAACGCGCCTCTTGGACCTGGCTCCGTGCAGCTTTTCGTCGAGCACGATCCGGATTACAATTATTTCAACTTCAGCACTGAAGACCTCCAGAGCCTGCTCCCGGTTGCCGTATTTGACCTGCTTATCAACAACGCTGACCGTAAAGGCAGCCACATCCTGCGTGATCCGGGTGGTTACCTGTGGTTGATCGATCATGGATTATGTTTTCACGTGCAGGATAAACTGCGCACGGTAATTTGGGACTTTATAGGTGAGACCATTCCTGATGATATCTATGAAAGCATAAAGCGATTTCACAAGAAGCTATCCGGACTGCAATTCGATAGTTCGGAGCTTGTGACTGATCTGCTTCCTTATATCAATTCTTCCGAAGTAAGAGCGCTCGCCCAGCGCGCTGAACAGCTTATCGACGTTGGACGTTTACCTGACCCTGATCCCAAACACAGGTTTTATCCCTGGCCGCAAATATAATCTTTCATCCAATCTCCCCCAGGTTTGATGCTGCCGAATTTTGTGGTCTGCTTATCTCTGGGGGTATCAAATGGAGTGGGCACATCGAACCGGTGGGAGTTATTACTAATTTGGAGTAAACTTAATCGCATTAAACAAATAAACCTGCGGGAGGCTCAATTATGTCTCACTACAACCTGGCACTGATGGGCTTTGGCAATGTAGGTAAAGCACTGGCACGATTGCTGCTCGAAAAACAAACTGAACTGCACGATGATTACGATCTAACTTTCACCGTCACAGGGATCGCTACTGGACGCCACGGCTTGTTAATCAAATCCGATGGTATCAACCTGGAGCGTGCTATAGATGAGGATGATTTGACCTCAATTGCTGCGTCCGCATTTCCAGATAATGCCTTCGAATTTATCCACCTGTGCAAAGCGGATGTGCTCTTCGAGAACACGCCGGTCAACTACCAGACCGGTCAACCGGCGGTGGAATACATGCGGACGGCTCTCGAAAACGGCATGCACGTAATTACCGCCAATAAAGGTCCGGTAGTGCACGCTTACCAAGAGTTGACGGCGCTGGCGGAATCGAAAGACCGTAAGTTCTTCTTCGAATCGGCGGTGATGGACGGGGCGCCAATCTTCTCTTTATTCAGGGAGACTTTGCCGGCTGCAAATCTAATCTCCTTCCGAGGTGTGCTCAATTCGACCACCAATGTGATCCTAACCCGCATGGAGACGGGAGATACCTTTGAGCAGGCGGTAGCTTATACGCAGGCAGTCGGATTAGCTGAGACCGATCCCAGCGGGGATATCGACGGTTGGGATGCTTCTGTAAAGGTAGCTGCCCTGGTGACGGTGTTGATGGGCGTGCCGTTCAAGCCAGCCGATGTGGATAGAACCGGAATTCGAGGCATCACCCCTGAAAAGATCATGGGAGCCCAAAAGCAGGACAATCGCTGGAAGCTGCTGTGTTCAGCCCGGCGGGATGGAGAACACATAGAAGCGCATGTCGCCCCCGAGACGGTTGGGCACGATTCGCCATTTTACGCCATAGAGGGCTCTACTAGCATTGTACAGTTTGAAACCGACACACTCCCTCAGCTTTCGATCACCGAGGGGGATCCGGGTCCGGAGACAACCGCTTATGGATTGATGGCTGATTTTATAAATGCGGTAAAGGAATAATCGGTATAGATTGCCATCAACCACCGCAAGAGCCATACGTTTTAAACCTGCTATACTACTGTGACATTGAAGGAGTGAAACATAACTCAGGTTGGAGCAACAACTGAAGTATTTTGGTTTGCTTATTAGGCTCTAACACACGCAGAACAACAAGTGATTTCCCGAAAGTTTTTAAATATGAAAACATGACCCAAAAAAATACAACGAAGCATTATTATGTGTCTGCAAATAGAAGAAGAACCACGAGCTAGGAGAGTGAAGATACTTGGAGGGGAGGATGCATACAGATTAAGAGTTGGAAATTATCATGTTATTAATTTTGTCGTTGATGGCAACTAGTTGCCTAACTGGGTATTTTAGCTGGAATCAATGAGTATTAATAAGATTGCGTATCATTAAATAGCGATGACTGAACCTTCCTCAAGTTTAAATGAAATAATCCGCCTTGTATTCGAAGAACCCGTCGTTTGGCTTCATGGTGAACCCGACGAGGAGGTTGCTGTAAATTGGGCGACCATATCGCTAGATGGATTGGAGCACGGGGATTTGCTGATCATACAAGCGGTTGATTTTATTGGTGATACACCAGTGATTGCAAAGGAACGGGGTGCTGTTGCTGTGCTTGTCCTGGGAGAAACGGTTTCAATTCCCAAACAGTCCCCGGATGATTTCCCACTTTTGCATTTTCCAGCTGCAGCAGACCTGCGCATGGTCCAACGCCGTGTGCTGGAAGCCGTTGTCAACCAGCGGGCGGCGCTGATGGAGCGCGGGGTGCACATGCACGCCCAATTCTCGCAGCTTATCGCCGAGGGGAACGGACTACCAGGATTAGCTCACGCCATAGCGGACATCTCCGGTTGTGGGGTGTTAGTGCAGGACAAACGCGGCCGCATCCTAACCGATTTACCCTCTACCTCAATGGTAGGGATTTGGGATGTTGTATTGGAGCAGCTTAGCTCCCTGAACAGCCTTCCGGGTGCGCTTTTAGACCGCAAGCGAACCGGGATTCAAACCGGACTTGTGACTCAAGAGATTCCCGGGAATCTGGCGCGTATGGTAAGCCCGATTACGGTAAGTTCGGTCGTGCGCGGATATTTATCACTTGTTTGTATGGAGGGTGAATTTGATGCGTTGGATCATCTGGTAGTCGAACAGGGGGCGCTTGTTTGTGCGATTGAGATGGCGAGTAAAAAAGCAATCCGTGAGACTGAAAAACGCCTAAAAGGTGACCTGCTCGCCGCGCTGCTGCAGGAGACCCTCTCTCCACGGGATGCTGAGCTTTGGGTGCAGACAATGGGTCTTGATGTTGAACAGGCTCATATAGCGTTACGTTTCATCTGGGATGGTGAGAATCCACCTTCAAGACGCCGCCTCGAGACGATAATTAACGGTGAAGTGACGCGTAAGAAGCTCAAAGTGATCCTCAATCCATTGGGTATGGAGGTTATCTGCTTTTTCCAGGTGCCGCCTCAGGTAAGCCGTCCAGAACTGGCACTGTCGTTAGGTATGGCGGTAATAGAGCAGGGTAAAACCGAATATCCAGAAACGCCCATACGGTGCGGTGTGGGTACTACAGCTTTTGAATTGAGCGAGTGGCGCGATTCTTTCCGGCAGGCAGGTCAGGCATTGGCTATGGCGCGACGCTTTCGCGGGCGTAAACCGCTTTACTTCCCAGATTTATCCGTATACCGCCTGTTGTTGCAAATCGAGCATAATCCGGAATTGATCACCTTTCAAGAAGAAACTTTAGGACCTTTATCATCCCATGAGAATTGCGCAGAGATGACCCACACCTTGGAAGCCTATTTTCAGCACAACGGCAACATTTCTCGGACTGCGGAGGTCCTTTTTATCCATCGAAACACCCTGATCTACCGGATGGAACGAATCACCTCAATATTAAATCTAGATTTGGATAATCCTGAAAATCGCCTGGCTGTTCAACTGGCACTGCATATTTTCCGCATGAAAGGTCTTTGTTAAAGCTTCCTGTTTTTTCCACCATTTGGTCAGGTTGCACGTAATAACGGCATAAATTTTGGTTATATTGCCGGTAGACAAGCGCCTGCTAGGTGTGTAAACTTACCTCAGATTGAAACAGGTAAAACAAAAGTGACTTTATACTTAATCATCATTATTCTGGTCAGCCTTCTGGTTCTCATTTTAGGGATTGAGAACCCGCAACGCGATTGGGCAGCCAGAGCCGTGAGGAGTAAGTAAGTCGGGTTTAGTAAAAAAAGTGAAGGAAAGTAAAGGGCTGCCCAATTGGGCAGCCTTTCTTAGTTAATGGAAGAATTATGACTACATATCAAAATGTAGAAATGATTAACCAAAATGCGCTCAGATAAGATCAAAAAGGGCTATGAACGTGCACCCCACCGGGCCCTGTTGAAAGCGACAGGAGTCACAGACGAGGATTTTAAGCGACCTTTTATCGCGATCGTCAACTCATACGTGGACATCGTCCCGGGTCACGTTCATTTGCAAAAATTTGGACAGATCGTCAAGCAAGCCGTACGAGAGGCGGGCGGAGTGCCATTTGAATTCAACACCATTGGGGTAGATGATGGCATCGCGATGGGGCATGCAGGGATGAAATACAGCCTGCCATCGCGCGAGTTGATCGCCGACAGCGTGGAAACTATGATTGAGGCCCACCAGTTCGATGGTATGGTCTGTATCCCGAATTGCGACAAGATTGTCCCTGGAATGATCATGGCAGCCCTGCGAGTGGATATACCTGCAATATTCGTCTCCGGCGGACCAATGGCGGCTGGAAAAACACCTGGAGGCGAGACGGTCGATCTGATCACGGTTTTTGAGGGGGTAGGTGCTTACAAGGCAGGAAAGATCGACCAAGCGCGCTTAAAAGAATTGGAAGATTACGGCTGCCCAGGATGTGGTTCCTGTTCTGGTCTGTTCACGGCAAATTCGATGAACTGCCTGTTAGAAGTTCTGGGATTAGCGCTACCTTTTAATGGCTCTGCTCTAGCGTTAAGCCGTGCAAGGGAAGAATTGGCGCAGCGCGCCGGGGGGCTAATTCTGAATCTGGTCGAAACTAACCTGACACCTGGCGATATCGTTACAGCAGATGCGATTGATGATGCTTTTGCCCTCGACATGGCTATGGGCGGCAGTACGAACACCGTCCTGCACACCCTGGCATTTGCTCACGAGGTAGGGATAAATTATTCCTTGGATCGAATTAACCAGATTGCGGATCGGATACCGTATTTGTGTAAAGTAAGCCCCTCTGGACCGTGGCACATGCAGGATGTCCACAGAGCGGGTGGGGTACCTGCCATCCTGAACCAAATCGAGCGTGTGGAAAATTCCTTACATTTAGATCGCCCAACCGTGAGCGGGAGCACATTACGGGAATCAATCGTTGGTTGCTCAATCCAGGATCCGGAAGTCATCCGTTCTCTGGAGTCACCGCACAGCCATACCGGTGGCTTGGCGATTTTATTCGGCAACCTGGCTCCGGATGGTGCGGTCATCAAGGCTGGCGGCGTGACCACGAGCATGCGCAGTTTTTCTGGTCCGGCACGTATCTTTGATGGTCAGGATGAGGCCATGGTTGGAATTCTCAATGGTGAGGTACAACCCGGTGAAGTGGTGGTGGTGCGCTATGAAGGACCTCGCGGTGGTCCCGGGATGCAGGAGATGCTGTCGCCTACTTCTGCCATCATGGGTATGGGAATGGGGGAGCAGGTGGCGTTGATCACCGATGGACGCTTCTCGGGCGGCACGCGCGGCGCCTGCATCGGACATGTTAGTCCGGAAGCTGCCGCTCGAGGACCGATCGCTGCCCTGCATGATGGCGATGTTATCGAGATAGATCTGGATGCTCGCAGTCTTAACGTGAGATTGAGCGATAAAGAAATCCAGGAACGCCTGACAGCGCTACCACCCTTTGAATCTCGCACAGACAGTTCCTGGCTGAGGCGCTACTCGCGTATGGTGACAAGCGCCAGCCAGGGTGCAGTGCTGATTTAGGTAAAAAATCATATTTTCGAATTATTGTTATGGAGAGGATCATGCAAAAATCAGGTGCAGAAATATTGTGGGAATGTCTGGTGCGCGAGGGTGTGGACACCGTCTTCGGACTGCCAGGCGGTTCGATCATGCCCGTTTACGATGTCATGTTGAACTACCCTGTCCGCCACGTTTTAGTTAAGCATGAGCAGGGCGCAGCTCACATGGCAGATGGATACGCACGCGCATCCGGGAAAGTGGGTGTAGCCATGGCGACATCCGGACCTGGAGCCACGAACCTGGTCACCGGTATCGCAACCGCTATGTTGGACTCATCGCCCATCGTTTGCATAACAGGACAGGTCCCGGCACACCTGGTCGGTGGGGATGCTTTCCAAGAGGTGGATATGACCGGTATTACTCTGCCCATAACGAAGCACAATTTCCTTGTTACCCGCGCGGATGAGATCGCTCAAGTTGTGCGCGAGGCGTTCTACATCGCCCGCAGCGGCAGACCCGGTCCGGTGCTGATCGACTTCTGCAAAAACGCCCAGGTGGAAATGACCGAATTTGAATACCCTGATGAAATTGCTCTTCCGGGTTACAAACCCCCGATGCGAGCACCTCGAGAAGACCTGCAGCGAGCTGTCGAGCTGATCGAAAAGGCAGAGCGTCCGGTGATCCTGGCTGGACACGGTGTCATGATGTCCGATGCGCTGGACGAACTTCAGATGTTCGCGGTCAAGACGCAGACGCCGGTTGCAATGACGCTGCTGGGGCTGGGAGTAATACCGGCATCAGACTCGCTCAGTCTAAATATGATGGGTATGCACGGTGAGGCTCCCTGCAATCTCGCGATACAGAATGCCGACCTGTTACTGGCGTTCGGGATGCGTTTTGATGACCGAGTTACCGGCAACCTGCGCAAATACGCACCGACTGCCCGCAAAATCCATATTGAAATCGACCCCTCCGAGGTACATAAGAACGTGCATGTGGATGCTCCTTTGTCAGGTGATCTAAAAACTGTTCTCACAGACCTGATTCCAATGGTGGATGAGTACGACCACGATGAATGGTTGGCGCAGATTGGTGAATGGCGCCGTGAAAGTGAGAATCGAGACATCTTGTTTTGGCCCGAAGATGGACAGCTTTACACAGCGAAGGTGATCCACGACCTTTGGGAGGCAACTGGAGGTGATTCGATCCTGGCTACTGGGGTTGGACAGCACCAGATGTGGGCTGCCCAATATTACAAGTTCGAACAGCCACACCGTTTGATAACTTCTGGTGGTGCTGGGACGATGGGCTTTGGATTGCCGTCCGCAATTGGGGCCTGGTTTGCGCATCCTGATCGCGAAATCTGGTTGATTGACGGCGACGGCAGCTTCCAGATGACCCAGGCTGAATTAGCCACGGCTGCGAATGAAGGTGCTAATGTAAAGATCACCATAATGAACAATAACTTCTTAGGGATGGTGCGTCAGTGGCAGGAATTCTTCTTTGACAGCCGTTATGCTGGGACGCCCCTGAACAATCCTGATTTTGTAAAGATCGCTGAAGCCCACAATATTCCTGCTCGATTGGTCACCCAGCCTGCAGAGGTGCTTCCGGCTATCGAATTCGCGCGCCAAATCACAGGACCGGTCCTGCTGGAATTCCGTGTGGAGAAAGAAGACGCAGTTTACCCAATGGTAGCGACTGGCGCAGCATTGGATGAAATGATCCGACGCCCCGACCGTCGTTCGAAAGCGGTGGGTGTTTGAACAGAAAGGAGATTGTTATGCCACGTACCCTTATCGCACTTGTTGAAGACAAACCCGGTGTACTCAATCGAGTTACGTCATTATTTCGGCGCCGGAATTTTAATATCGGTTCCCTGAATGTTGGCAGAACGGAGAGACCGGATGTTTCTCGAATGACCATGTTATTGGACAGTAATGACGCCGACGCCCGCTTAGTGGAAGCTAATCTTTATAAACTGGTCAACGTTATCGATGTCCAGGATGTGACCAACCAGCCATCCGTGAGGCGCGATCTGGCGTTGATCAAGGTCAAGGCTTCTCCAGAGCAGCGCGCTGAAGTAGTCAATTTGACATCGATCTTTCGTGCCAATGTTGTGGATGTGGCTCCCGAATCGGTTATCGTGGAAATCACGGGCACAGAGGACAAAATTGAGAGTCTGGTCGAACTGCTTCGCCCGCTGGGAATTATGGAGATGGTTCGCACGGGGCAGGTTGCTATGGTGCGCGGCAACGGTTCGGGCATCCGTTACTCACCCGGGGCGAATGGGAATGGTCACGAAGAATTTGAAAAATCAATCAAATCTTGAGAACCGGAGGAGAATTATGGCGAAAATTTATTACGATGCAGACGCCGACCCGCAATTGATGCGCGCTAAAAAAGTTGTCGTGGTTGGTTTTGGATCCCAAGGACACGCCCATGCATTAAACTTGCGTGACAGCGGTGTTGATGTCCGCGTGAGTGAGCGACCAGGCAGCAAGTCCTGGCAAAAGGCTGAGGCTCAGGGATTAATCGTCAGTACTACATACGAGGCAGCCAGCTGGGCTGACACAATCATGCTCCTGGTACCGGATACCATGCAGCCGAAGGTATATACGGAAGATATCGCCCCCAATCTAGAAGCGGGGAAGACATTGATGTTCGCTCATGGATTTAACATTCGTTTCAACACTATAGTACCCCCTGCGGATATTGATGTCAGCATGATAGCGCCCAAAGCTCCCGGTCACCGGGTTCGTGAGCTTTATGAGGAAGGAGGCGGCACACCAGCACTGCTCGCAGTCCATCAGGATTTCTCGGGAAAAGCGAAGGAAAACGCGCTTTCATATGCCTTTGCTATCGGAGTTACCCGGGCTGGTGTGCTGGAGACCACATTTTCAGAAGAAACAGAAACGGATTTGTTCGGTGAGCAGGCTGTCTTGTGCGGTGGCGTCACTGCCCTTATCAAAGCGTCCTTTGAAACCCTGGTTGAGGCTGGATATCAACCGGAGGTTGCATATTTTGAATGCATGCACGAGCTCAAACTGATCGTCGACTTGATGTATCGTGGCGGCATGAATTACATGCGCTACTCGGTCTCAGATACAGCAGAACACGGTGATTACACCGGAGGACCCAAGATTATCACTGAAGAGACACGCTATGTAATGTCTCAAATGTTGAAAGATATTCAAGACGGTACGTATGCCCGCGAATGGATCGAGGAGAACCGCAAAGGCAGACCCTGGTTCAACGCACAGCGCCAGAGTCAACAGGAGCATCCTATAGAAAAAGTAGGCGCCGAACTGCGCGAGATGATGCCGTTTATCGATCCCGTGACAATCCGTCCGGGAGAATAAAAGTAAAGGAGATAGCGAATCCAATGATTCAGGATATTAATGTGAATCCCAATTACGTACGCATATTTGATACTACATTACGGGATGGGGAGCAGTCACCCGGAGCCACACTGACGTCTGCCGAGAAGCTTGAGATTGCACGCGGTCTCATGAGGTTGGGAGTGGATGTGATCGAAGCCGGTTTTCCCGCCGCTTCACCTGATGACCTGGAGGGAGTGCGGCGGATAGCGATCGAGGTGGGGAACCCACTTCCAGGTGGTGAGGAACTCTTACGGACTGTGCCAGTTATCTGTGGTCTCGCGCGGGCATCAAAAGCTGATATTGACAAAGCCTGGGATGCAATCCGGCACGCCGCTCATCCATGCATCCACACATTTTTAGCAACATCACCCATTCACATGCGCTACAAGCTGCGCATGGAACCTGGAGAAGTGGTCGATCGGATACGAGAAATGGTGGCTTACGCTCGATCCTTATGCGAAGATGTGGAGTTCTCACCTGAAGACGCCGGTCGTAGTGATCCGGAGTTTTTGTACTTAGTTTTGGGAGAAGCGATCAAGGCTGGAGCGTGCACGATCAATATCCCGGATACTGTTGGATACACAATGCCGGATGAATTTGGTGGATTAATTAAAGGAATTATCGCCAACACCCCGGGCATTGAGCAGGCTGTGGTCTCAGTACACTGCCATGACGATCTAGGGCTTGCGACTGCCAATGCTCTTGCGGGTATTCAAGCCGGTGCCCGCCAGGCGGAAGTCACTGTCAATGGTATCGGAGAGCGGGCAGGGAATACGTCCCTGGAAGAAGTTGTTATGGCTCTTAATACCCGGCGCGCTATCTTTGGATTCGATACAGGTATCGATACTACTCAAATCGCACGTATCAGCCGGATGGTGTCAAACTATACTGGGATTCCAGTCCAGCCCAACAAGGCAATTGTCGGGGCGAACGCTTTTGCCCATGAGGCTGGGATTCACCAGGATGGGATGCTCAAGGAACAGACGACCTATGAAATTATGAAACCGGAGACAGTCGGGTTGAGCCGCTCTCGTCTGGTATTGGGCAAGCACTCTGGCAGGCACGCGCTCAGAGCGCACCTGGAGGAGATGGGTTACGAATTGTCCAAAGAAGACCTCAACCTGGCTTTCGAGCGCTATAAAAATCTAGCTGACAAGAAGAAGGTTGTTACCGATGCCGATCTAGAAGCACTGATAGAAGACCAGATTTACCAGTCCCATGAAGTCTACCAACTGGAAGGTTTACAAGTTGCTTGTGGGACGATGGGCATGCCCACCGCAACTGTAAGATTGCGTTCACCGGATGGTGAAATAACAGTGCAGGCTTCTGTGGGCACGGGTCCAGTGCACGCTGCTTATGAAGCTATAGATGCAGTTGTGGGCGTACCAAATACTCTGGTCGAGTTCAACGTCCATGCAGTCACGGAAGGTATCGATGCCCTTGGTGAGGTTACGGTGCGCTTGATGAACGGTCAAGGCACGATACCTCATCGCAAATCCCCCCAAACCGAGATTATGCATGCCCGTACTTTTGGCGGTTATGGAGCCGACACCGATATCATAGTTGCCAGCGCCAAAGCTTACTTAGCGGCGCTGAACAAGATGCTCGTAGCATTGGGGCGCCACCAGCCTGCTGAGACAACGCTTGTCAGCTCACCAGCCGATTGAGTTTATAAAGGAGACATTATGAACCAGATGATCGAGAGACCAAATGAAAGCCGCTTTATCGGTCAGCTAGACCCTTTCGTTGAGGTAAGTGTTCTGCCATCCGGATGGGATTTATCCGACCTGCCAACAGAGAGGCATTCCTACCCGGACTGGCAGGATGTGCGACCTGTAAATACCGCTTTAATATGCAGCAGCGGAGAGGAAGTGTGCCAGCCGATAATTTTGCTCGATCACTATTTTGACGAGCGCATTTATCCCGCTTACTGGTATTGGAGCGCATTTTGACGCGCAGGGTTACGAACGCACGCCCTCGAACCCTCTTCGATAAGATCTTTGAACAGCACCTTGTCGCTCAGGAACCTGATTCGCCCGCTATTCTGTATATTGACCTGCACCTCCTGCATGAGGTCACTTCCCCACAGGCGTTCGCTGGATTACGGGAGAAAGGTTTGCAAGTCCGCAGACCAGGTCGAACGCTGGCTACAATGGATCATTCCACGCCAACGGAGAGTCTTGATTTTCCAGTAGAGGATGAGCAAGCACACCATCAGCTTCGCCAGCTGCAGATCAACTGCATGGAGTTTGGGATTCGCCTTTTGGACTTGCATGACCCGAACAGGGGGATTGTGCATGTCGTAGGACCTGAAATGGGGCTGACCCAACCGGGTATGACCATTGTGTGTGGAGACAGTCACACCTCAACACACGGTGCATTTGGCGCACTGGCTTTCGGTATTGGAACCAGCGAGGTTGAACAGGTGCTTGCCACCCAGTGTCTGCCGCAAACCCGTCCCAGGACCTTGCGGGTCGTTTTTGAAGGGCTTCTGCCTAAGGGAGTGACGTCCAAGGACATGATCCTGGCACTTATCGCTCATATCGGGACCGGCGGCGCTACAGGTCATGTATTCGAGTACGCTGGTTCGGCTGTGCAGGCGTTGGGAATGGAGGCGCGTATGACCATATGCAACATGTCCATCGAAGCAGGCGCTCGAGCGGGTATGATCGCCCCGGATGAGACGACGTTTGAATATCTGGCGGGACGTCCTTTCGCACCGCAGGAAAATGCCTGGGATGAGGCTCTCAAAGAGTGGCAAAACCTACCTTCAGATGAGGGCGCGGTTTATGACCGTACGCTCACACTGGATGCATCCAATCTAGAGCCGATGATCACCTACGGCACAAATCCGGGTATGGGAATTCCCATCACTGAGACTGTACCAGATCCCGAGCTTGTGCAGGATGCGCGGCAAAGGGATTCTCTTGAGAAAGCTCTGATTTATATGGAGATCCAGCCGGGGCGCCCATTATTAGACCTTCCGGTGGATGTCATATTTATTGGAAGCTGCACGAACTCCCGTATATCCGATCTGAGACAAGCAGCCGAAGTACTGCGCGGGCGTAAAGTAGCTCTGGGAGTTAAACTGCTGGTCGTTCCGGGATCCGAAGAGGTGCGTCGCGAGGCAGAAGCCGAAGGGCTGCATAATATATTTACAGATGCAGGTGGGGAGTGGCGTTATTCGGGCTGCAGCATGTGCATCGCCATGAACGGCGATCAGCTTCAACCTGGAGAATTAGCCATCAGCACCAGCAACCGCAATTTTGAAGGGCGCCAGGGTCCAGGGGGGCGCACAATTCTTGCCAGCCCGCTCACCGCCGCGGCAAGCGCAATTAATGGACGTCTCACCGATCCAAGGACGATGATATAAAATGCAGCCTTTCACAAGCATCACTTCACACATGATTCCAATGCCGCGCCCCAATGTGGACACCGACCAGATTATTCCTGCTGTTTATCTAAAGGTGATTGGCAAGGATGATTTGGCGGACGGGTTGTTTTTCGGGTGGCGTTACAGGGCGGATGGCACGCCTGATCCCGAATTTTCTTTCAACCGTCCAGAATTTCAAGACGCCCAAATACTGCTCGCAGGAGATAACTTTGGCTGCGGCTCATCACGCGAACATGCGCCCTGGGCGTTGGAGGGGTGGGGCATAAAGGCTGTCATCAGCACTTCATTTGCCGATATCTTCCGCAACAATGCCATGAAGAACGGACTGCTGCCGGTGATTATCCCTCCTGATGTGCACCAGGATCTTCTCAAATTGGCTGCGGATGATCCCCGCTGCCGGGTGACAATCGATTTAAAAGCGCAGAGGCTGATCCTTCCGGAAGGACGGGAAGTAACCTTTCCTATAGACGCTTTTAATAAATATTGTATGCTCTCAGGAACTGATGCTCTGGGATACCTGCTCGACCACAAAAATCAGATTGAAGCTTACGAGAAAGCTCATTCAAGGCAAGGGAATCTGTTATGACTGCAGTTTATTTATACGACACAACTCTACGAGATGGTACGCAGCGCGAAGGCATCTCTCTTTCGGTCGATGACAAGATCAAAATCGCCCGCCGTCTGGACAACTTTGGTTTACACTATATTGAAGGCGGTTGGCCGGGTTCCAACCCAAAAGATGTTGAATTCTTCGAACGCGTACGGGATATGGAGTGGCGGAACGCAAATATTGCCGCCTTCGGTTCAACGCTTAGAAAAGACAACCGCCCGGGGGATGATCCCAGTATCCAGGCGTTGTTGTCTGCTGGAACATCGGTTGTGACGCTGGTCGGTAAAAGTTGGGACCTGCATGTTACCGAGGTGTTGGAGACAATATTAGGTAAGAATTTGGAGATGATCGGGGAGAGTGTCGCCTACTTGAAGGCACACGGGAAAGAAGTGATCTACGATGCGGAACATTATTTCGATGGCTACAAAGCGAATCCCGCTTATGCTTTGAAGACCCTTGAAGCTGCTGCTTCGAACGGGGCAGATGTGCTGGTGTTGTGCGACACTAATGGAGGCACAATGCCCTGGGAAGTGGAGCAAATCTTGCGCCAAGTATCCTCAAAAATTGAAATCCCATTGGGCATCCATGCTCATGATGATGCTGGCTGCGGTACAGCCAATACGCTGACAGCAGTACGCGCTGGGGCAGTGCATGTTCAAGGCACAGTCAATGGTTATGGAGAGCGGGTCGGTAATGCCAACCTGTGTACCATCATCCCAGATTTGCAGATCAAGATGGGCGTAACCTGCGTTCCTGAAGTGAACCTGGCAAAGTTAAGCGAGCTTTCACGTTACGTAGCTGAAGTGTCCAATCTGCCGCATGACAAACATTTGCCGTACGTTGGAGAAAGCGCCTTCGCTCACAAGGGAGGCATCCACGTCGCAGCGGTACTTAAAACCGAAGCTTCTTACCAGCACATAGATCCAACCCTGGTAGGTAACCAACGCCGGACGGTGGTTTCGGAGCTGTCCGGTCGCGGCAATGTGTTGGATAAATCACGTCAGTTTGGTCTGGACGTCAGCCGCACTCAGGCGAGCGAAGCAGCGGCAAAGATTAAAGACCTGGAGTCGAAGGGTTTCACTTTTGAAAGTGCGGAAGGCTCGGTGAGAGTCATGCTGCAGCGCATGCAAGGTGATTACAAACCACCTTTTGAGCTTGTAGACTTCATGGTGGTCGTCGAGCGACGCCAGGGACGTGAAATGCTGGCGGAGGCCACGGTTAAGGTTCGTGTGGGCGATAAAGAAGTTCACACTGCCGCAGGAGGCAACGGTCCAGTGAATGCTCTTGACGCAGCGCTGCGAAAGGCTTTGATCGATTTTTACCCGCAGCTCGCCAGCGTGCGTCTGACCGATTACAAAGTGCGCATCCTGGACAGCGACAGCGGTACAAGCGCCAGCGTGCGTGTACTCATTGATACTAAGAACGATAAACAGCGCTGGAGCACGGTCGGAGCCAGCACGAACATCATTGAAGCGAGTTGGAGCGCCCTGGAAGACAGCATGGAATTTGCCTTGATGAACGGAGATACAAAAGTTGGTTGATAAAGTGGATTATGTGGAAATTAATATAGTAGTACTGCCAGGAGATGGGATCGGACCGGAGGTAATTCAGGCGGCAGTGGCGGTTTTAGATGCCGTTGGGGAGCGATTTGGTCACAATTTTCAGACACAGGAATATCTAATAGGGGGCTGCGCTATCGATAATTATGGGACTGCACTGCCCGAGAATACCCTGGCTGCCTGCCGTGCAGCGGATGCGGTTTTATTAGGGGCGGTTGGCGGACCAAAATGGGACGACCCAAACGCGAAGGTGCGACCAGAAGATGGGTTGCTCGGTTTGCGCAAGGAGCTGGGGTTGTTCGCAAATTTGCGTCCTGTGAGAGCTACCTCCGTAAGCATGCAGATTTCCCCAATACGCTCGCAGCGTTTACAAGGGGTGGACTTAATGGTGGTGCGCGAGTTGACTGGAGGCATTTACTTCGGTCAGCCTCGTGGACGCAAAACCATCGGGGATGAAGTTCAAGCCGTGGATAGCATGGTTTACACTGAAAGCGAGGTGCGTCGCATTGCCCGTTTGGCTTTCGACCTGGCAGGTCAGCGCCGGAACAAGGTGACTTCTGTCGATAAAGCTAATGTCCTGGAGAGTTCACGATTATGGCGCGAGGTAGTGAACGAGGTGGCGGCGCATTATCCGCATGTGACCCTGGAGCACAACCTGGTCGATGCCGCTGCAATGTACCTGATCTCGCGCCCGCAAACGTTCGATGTGATCCTGGCAGCCAACTTGTTCGGGGATATTCTCACGGATGAAGCCTCGGTTCTGGCTGGATCGATGGGATTGCTTCCGTCTGCCTCTCTAGGCGAGTCGCGCAACACGCATGGGTATCCCTTGGGATTATTTGAACCGATCCACGGGTCTGCTCCGGACATAGCCGGAAAGAATATAGCCAATCCGGTCGGTGCCATCTTATCGGCAGCGCTTCTGCTACGGCATTCGCTAGGGTTTGAAGCAGAAGCCGAGATTGTCGAAGATGCTGTTGATAAGGCGCTCTCAACCGGAAATGTGACAATCGATCTGGCAGCACCCGGACAGCGCACTTTAACGACCGGTGAAGTAACCCAGTTCGTGGTTAAAAGTATTTCCGATGATGATGAGTAGATAAGGCGTGGCGCTAGAAGTGGAAAATAAATTAATAGCATTTCAAGGTGAGCATGGCGCGTACAGTGAGCTGGCAGCCTACGAATATTTCGGCAGCGGAATAAACACTCTTCCGTGCCAGACTTTTGAGGATGTCTTCCGGTCGGTAGATGAGGGTCGTCCATCTCATGGCTTAATTCCGGTTGAAAATTCGCTTGCTGGCAGCATTCACCGTAATTATGATCTGATGCTGCGCCACGATCTAAATATCGTGGGCGAATATTTCTTACGAGTCAGCCACTGTTTGCTGTCTCTGCCCGGGGTACGCCTGGAGGATGTCCAGCGCGTTCATTCGCACCCCCAGGGTCTTGCCCAGTGTGAAGCAAACCTGGTCAAATTGGGTGTGGAGCAGGTCGCTGAAGTTGATACTGCCGGCAGTGCTCGTATGGTGCGCGATCGGGGGGATAAATCGGCTGCCGCGCTGGCATCTAAACACGCCGCTGAGGTTTACGAGCTCCAGATTTTGAGCGAACACATGGAGGATAACCCAGCCAACTTCACACGCTTCCTGGCTCTGGCGAAAGAGCCGTATGCGGCTGACGATCCTGAGCAAAATGAACACAAGACTTCAATTGTATTCAACTTGGTAAACAAACCTGGAGCACTATTCAAGGCACTCAGCGTTTTTGCCCTGCGGGATATCGATCTGACGAAAATTGAATCGCGCCCAATCCCGGGGCAGCCGTGGGAGTACATGTTCTACGTCGATTTTGGCGGGCATGCCCAGGCTCGAAATTGTAAGCGTGCCCTGGATCATTTGGGGGAGTTGGCTCCGATTTTAAGGAACCTGGGCTCGTACCCGCGCCATTACATACAGAAATAGTTGTGCGATATTTATTTTAGAGCTGAAATCCAACTCCATTAATACTTCCACTTAATGTTGCAGCCCACGCTCGGTCTTTGCTGTTGGCTGACCGGTTCACCTGCCAGGACATTATCCAATGCGGTGCGCATATCTTCTCCTGTAACCGGAATCCTGCTGCC
>CBFDCK010000039.1:0-22330 GCA_965603285.1 uncultured bacterium | reverse complement strand
ACGTGATCAACCCGGCGAGGGGCGAAGTCATCGCCCAATGCCCAAAAGCGACGGTCGCTGAAACAATTCTTGCTCTAGAAGTCGCCCAAAATGCGTTTGATGCCTGGCGCTACACACCTGCCCGCCAGAGAAGTGAACTCATGCACAAGGCAGCCGCCATTTTCCGGGAGCGAATCGATCATATTGCCGAACTGCTTACCCTGGAACACGGCAAGCCTCTGCAGGACTCCTACAAAGAGCTTTATTTTTCAGCCGATGTCATCGACTACTACGCCGAAGAAGCACGCCGTCTCTTTGGCACCCATTTCGAAGGCGACGCTGGACCGACGCACAGCTTTGTGCTGAAACAGCCAATCGGTGTGGTGGCAGCCATAACACCCTGGAATTTTCCTGTTGATCTACTGAGCTGGAAGGTAGGTCCCGCATTAGCTGTGGGCTGCACAATAGTGGTTAAACCACCCAGCCAGGCGCCGCTGGCAGCGAGCGAATTCCTGCGCTGTTTCGTAGATGCGGGACTTCCGCCCGGAGTTGTTAACATCGTCACCGGTGCGGGCAGCACGGTCGGCGCCGAAATGGTAACCAACCCGATCAGCAGGAAGATTGCTTTTACCGGCTCAACCGCCACCGGTTTATGGATCGCTCAGGAAGCCGCCAAACAACTGAAGCACATCACCCTGGAACTGGGGGGCAGCGCACCCTTTTTAGTTTTTAGAGACGCCGATTTAGATCTGGCTGTTCCCCAAGCACTGCGACGCGCCTTCTCCCACACCGGGCAGATCTGTATCAGCGTCAACAGGATATTCGTACATGAAGATGTTTCCGAGGAGTTCACCCGGCGTTTCGCGGAGAGCGCCAGCAAGCTGCGGGTTGCAGATGGTATGAAGGTGCCGGACGCCGACATGGGTCCCATGATCGATGAAACAGGGTTGGATACAGTTGTCGAACACCTTCAGGACGCGGTAGAAAAGGGCGCCTCAGTCTTGACCGGCGGGGGTAAGCCGGATGGCGAAGAGTTCTCCAGGGGATATTTTTTCTTGCCAACCGTCTTGAAAGACATCACACCTGATATGAAGGTGATGCGCGAGGAGACCTTCGGACCATTAGCGCCGATTGGGATCTTCAAGACAACCGACGAGGCAATCCAAATGGCGAACGATACACCCTACGGTCTGGCGGCTTATATCTTCACCCGCGACCTGGACACAGCCATGTATGCCGCTGAGCGGATCGATGCCGGAGGGATCGGCGTCAACGTGAACGATATCACCGACATACGGGGACCATTTGGCGGTCGCAAGATGAGCGGTATGGGTCGCGAATTAGGTCAGCCGGGCATAGATAGCTACATGGAATGGAAACATGTCCGTGTGCTGCGCCAGGAGCCGCGCCAGTAGGAAAATTTATCAACACAATTCTACATCAGGTACTCTATGTGAAAAAACACCCGGATTCCCTGCATTCATTTGCAAACCTCCCCCCGGAAGTGGAGACCGAGCTGCGCAGCTTACTGAAGGTGCGCACATTTTCGTCCGGCGAGACCATTTTTTTGCAAGACAAGCCTCCAGATGCAGTGTATCTGGTTGCCAGCGGACGTGTGAAAGTCGTTCGGGTTACACAGGAGGGATATGAAAGCATTCTGTGCGTGCGCGGTCCCGGGGACTATTTCTGCCCGGTACCCCTCTTAGACAAAGGCAACCATTTAAGCAGCGCTGTCGCAATGACTGCAATCACCTTGTTTTCCATTGACAGAGACAGGTTTTATGACCTGTGCCAATCCAGACCAGAACTGCTGGCGTCCGTACAAAGCGACTGCCTGTCTGAGGAACGCAATCTATTGAACCGTTTAGAAAGCTTTGCGTTCCGGCAGGTCAGGGAACGCCTGGCTTTCACGGTAGTTAATGAAATCCGCCGCCAGGAGAATCTCAACGCAAAGACAAAAGAGCTTCACCTCACCCAAAGGAACTGGCAAGTTTAGTGGGCGCTACGCGAGAAAGCGTATCTCGCAATCTGGTCAAGCTGGAACAGGAAGGTGTTCTCCGGTTGGGACGCGGGCGCATTACAATCCTAGATTGGAGACGACTGGTGAAATTGGCTGGCGAAGATTAGCCCTCAGGTTACATTACTCTGCGTCTGTACCAGAAGGAGTGGAGGAGCATTGTAACCAGGAGGTGGTATAAGATCATCGCAAACAGGATAAATACAGCACAATCAGGAATTGACGAGGGTAGACAAAGCTGATTCATATGGAGTTGAGTGTATGCAGAATGATTACGTGTTGGGTGTAGACTGCGGCAAGTCAAAAACAGTCTGTCTCCTAGCGGATACAGAAGGTCGGTTGGTTGGTTGGGGACGGGCAGGAAACTCGGATAAATACACGATTCCTCTCGAGCAAGCTTTGGATGAGGTCGCTGTCTGTGTTGAACAGGCTTTGGAGCAAGGTGGTATCAAAGCCGAGCAGGTCGCTGCTGGCTGCTTCGGACTAGCTGGCGCAGACTGGAAAGAGGATTTTCAGGAATTAGAAGTTGGTTTGATGCATAAGTGTCTGGTTCACAAAGTGCTTGTGAAGAATGATGCCCAAATCGCCCTGCGAGCCAACACAGAATCCGGGACGGGTGTTGTGGTCTCTGCCGGTACGCACCTGGCAGCTGCCATACGGACGCCCGAGGGTAAAGAATGGTTTTCGGCCTGGTTCAGTGTTGAGGGAGCCGGAGGATCAGACATTGGACATAGAGCATTGTGGGCGGTTTTGCAGGCTCACGATGGAAGAGGTGAAGCCACCATCCTTACAGAATTATTGCTGACTGACAAAAACATGTCTCACCCGCCGGATTTGCTGCGTGCACTTTCAGCAAGTGAAATCGATGAGGATTACCTGGCGTCTCTTGCTCCATTGGTTTTCACAGCACACTATCATCACGCAGATCCTGTTGCAGCTCAAATTATCATTGCTTGTGGCAAGGATATCAGCCGCTGGATCACCGGGCTGCTAAAAAGGTTCGAGTTGTCAGGAAAATCTATCCCTGCAATTCTCACGGGGGGATTGTTCAAGAGTGAAGGGAACTTGCTGTTGGAAGTGATCAATATGGAAACACATATCAAGGAGCCAAAACTTGAATTGAGGTTAGCGAGGGTCGAACCAGTGATCGGGGCTCTATATCACGCTTATGAGATGATAGGCATACCAATCACATCCGAGCTCAAAGAACAAGTTAAACGAAATAGTCCAGATTCGGATTTTTTCAATACTGCTTCACACTAAATTTCGACTAATATCTAATTTAATTTGCGCTTCTAATTTATAGTGTGACATTCGTCACAGAAAAACCCGATATAATATGTAATAATCTCTGATGGGAATGTGGGTCTATTAAATTATTTTTTAATCTATAAGTAGAAAGAACCATGGGTATATTTGATAAGATCATCCTATTGTTGACCGGCCTGGTAGCAATTTACCTGACCTGGCGGTTCTACACCCGCTATTCACGCGAGAAGAACCTGTACGATATTTTTTACATGTTAGGCTTCATCGTCCTGCTCGTCTCCGGGCTATTGTTAATCTTCCTGGGATGGGAAATTCTGAAATCTCCTTATGTCCTGACCGTAGCATCGCTGATCCCATTGGGCATCTCACTGGGAATCGTATACGAATACTATCCCCAATATAAGACCCTTTACACCTGGTTCGGGGTAATTGGCATCCTGGCAATCGCCTTTACCAGCATCAGCGGGTCGGATCTGAAGAAATTTGCTGTGCCGATATTCCACGGCGTTGCCGGGTTGATCATATTCATCGGTCCCATAAAAGCCCAAATGGACGGCAAAGCGCCTGAAGGATTCTTCTGGGTCGGCATTGGCGGATTGTTGATCGGGATTGGCGGCATTGCCCTGGCATTCCTGACCTCCGGTTCCCAACTGCTTTTCTTCAGCCAGGACGTCGTCTTAACCATCCTGGCGCCCCTCCTTCTGCTGATGTCCCTGGCGTTTGCCTGGGGTTTTGTTAAAGACGTGAAAGGGTCAGAAGCAAAATAATTCTTTTTGCGTTGCCCATTAGATATTCGAACCGACCAATGGCCCGCTCTGCCGCTGTTAATAAACAAATCTATACCTTGATCGGGCCAGTTTTTTTCAAACCTAATACAGATCTTGCCCTGGTCGCCCTTTTCCATTTGCGCTACATGCGGGGTGGCAGCAAGGCAGATTAATAAATACAACCTGTGAACGTGGACACCCAACTGCACCGATCCGGATTTTTTTGTTCCAATGCAGGCACCCGAGGCATTCAGGATATATACATTGAAGAGAACATCCCAGACAAGATTTAAGAACAAAATAGAGCTCCTCTGGTCGCTGATCAAAAGCCCCCAGACCTTACTGCTCCTGACGACAGGTCTGGCGGGTTTCATGAGTTCGCGCTGTCCCTGGATTAATTTCCCCACTATACTGGGTGTCGCCGGAAGCCTGTTCCTGGCTATCAGCGGCAGCACGGTGCTCAATATGTGGTACGATCGCGATATCGATTCTCTCATGAAGCGTACCTGCTGGCGACCGCTGCCGTCCGGGAAAATATCTCCGAATGAAGCCCTGGTGTTTGGCATAACGCTGTCGGTTCTCGGTGTGGGTTGGGCGCTTATGATTGATTTGCTCTACGGGGTCATCGTTTTCGCTGGCTTGTTCTTCGATGTCGTTATCTATACCATCTGGTTGAAGCGCCGTTCAGCCTGGTCGGTAGTGTGGGGTGGTCTGGCAGGCGCCATGCCCGTGCTGGCGGGACGCGCCCTGGGAACCGGCAGGATCGAATGGGTGGGTATTTTACTGGCTCTGGCTGTCCTATTCTGGATTCCAACCCACATCTTGACATTCAACATGCGCAATCAAGAGGATTATGAGCGGGCTGGTGTGCCCACCTTCCCGTCTACCTACGGCATTCCGACAACCCTGCGCGTCATTTCCGCCTCCAGCGTTTTAGCAGCTATAGCAATGATCTTGGCAGCGGTGGGGATCGATATTACTGCGGGTCAGATGCGCTTGCTTGCTGTGCTCTCCGGCGGTCTGCTCTTCCTGGCTGCCGTGAGCATACTAAGACCATCGGACAAAGTTAATTTCGGGCTCTTTAAATACGCCTCTCTCTATATGTTAAGCGCCATGATATTACTGGCTGCCGTTGGATTCTGAGGTGAAGATTACGGTCCTCGACCGCATCCTGCTCTTGCTAACAGTTCTGCTAACAGCATATCAGATCGTGTTTGTCATCGAGGGATCAACCCCATTAGCTATCGCCAGCTACACAGTCGCATTCGGAGTATTGCTGGTTGCCGCGCTGCTGTTGATCATCTTGGGGTTCGAAGTGCTGGATAGCCCCGCGGTCATTATTATTTCAACGATCATTCCCTTGAGTCTCTCACTCGGACTGATTGCCGAGTTTTTCCCCAAATACAGTCCAGGGTACATAATATTTGCTGTGACCGGTTTATTAGCCGTCATGGTATCACGCTATTTCGCCCCCAAGAAAACCGCTACGATAATCCTGATCATCGTGCATGGAATATCGGGTTCATTGATCTTCGGTCTACCAATCTACCTGAGTGTTATTGGGACTACAAATATAGGATTTGTGCTGGTTGGCGTTGGCGGCGGCTTATTCGGAATTGGAGGTATGCTGCTCTCTTTCCTAAAAACGGGTAAACCTATCCTGCCGCGGGAGAGGATCTTATCTATACTGCCTGTGCTGATGCTGTTGACGACCGCCGCATTTGCAGCAGGGTTCGCTATGACGTAATGATATAAAAACAGGCTGAAAATTTTTTAGAAGAGGAGATCATTAATTGGAACAACTGTCTTAACTTGGAAAATTTTTACACTTCTTTGGAATCGTCTTGATGGGGTTAACCGCCGTTTTGATCCTGCTGGGGGGGATTGGGACCACCTGTGTTGCCCTGGGTGCAGAGTATTACGAACAATTCGCCAGTATTGCGCCCTACAAATGGCTGTACCAGATATTTGTGGTTGCTACCATCCTGGTGGGTGTACTTGCTATCCGGGCGACGGTAAACATAGTGCGCGGAAAGACTAACGCTTACCGGGATTCCGTGATTGCCCTGGGTCTCGGTCTGGTGATCGGCGGAATCCATATGATCGCCTCGCAGGCGCTGCGTGGATCGTCCGTGCCGGGGAATTACATCGTGTATATCAACGCCTTCACGCTGCTGGTCTTCCTGCTATTTCGTATCCCTGGTATATGGGAAAAGGTCGATTGCAGCCATCCGAAGGGGAAAACCGATGGCGGCAGCGCGGCAGGTGCAGCGATGATCGTCGCAGGGGTTATAACCCTGACCGTCCATCTATGGGTGGGACCAACCCACACCATGGGAGGCGTTAATTATGCAGATATCTGGCACACTCAACTGACAATAGCCGGGTGGCTGTTGATCCTGGTTGGCAGCGCCCTCGCCGGGGCTTTCTTGCTGGAAATCAAATTACCGTTCCTTTCCACCTCCAACCAAGTCGCATAATCAGAGAAGATGTTGTAAACCCCTCTCCCTTTCAGGGAGAAGGATTAGGGGTGGGGATTAACCTCTTTTCAGGCAGCCTTTACCTGTTGTCTGTGAGCGGGATAAGGTGGCTGGGTGCAGTAACGCCGTTGGGCGGAGTTGCGTTTGTCGCCGGTTGGCTGTTTATGACCCTGGCAGCGTGGCAGGGACTTAAATAAATAAGATTCGCATAAATCCGCGGATAACTGTCTCTTCCCCCCGAAACAAAACCACAATTGGTCTAACCATCAAGCCAGTTTCTTCAAATCCCCAATAATATCCCCCATATTAGAAAATTCTAGCGCCTGGATTCCGTGATCCTTAGTGTAATCCAACAGCACATCGCGGGCATAAACGATATCCGCCACCTGTGCTGCTTCGAAATCGCTGACACCATCGCCGATAAAAACCACTTTGTACCCCCACGACTGATAATCGCGCACGATCGTCGATTTAGAAACGCTGCGCAAGGGCGTGCTGGGATCAAACCAGGGATATGAAAAGCGATAACCACCCCGTTCGAAATGAATTTCACATCCATATACCGCCATTTCTTGAATTCCGTGATGGCGCATAATGTATTCAATGTACCAACGCAACCCATCGCTAACAATTACAAACTTACTTCCCACTTCGCGGCAGTATATGAATAAACTGGGAAAACCTGGATCCAGTTCGACCGTATCCAGGAAGGATTCCATCTCAGTACGGCTCGCACTCACAGTAGCGAACACGGTTTCAATCTCCTCCATCGTGGAGATCTCGCCCCGGTTCCAGCGCTCAAGGGTCTCCCTGTATGAAGGAGCAGCAAATTTTTCGTACAGAGAGTTCAGCACATTGCATGTTGTGATTGTACCGTCGAAATCGGATAGTACAGCTATTTTTGAGTTTTTCAATTCTGTATGCTCCAGGATAATATTGATTTACGAATCAACTTACATCCTTAAACGCTTTCAATAAAAAGTTAGGCACCTTATTCTTTCTATCAACTCTTCATCCTCTCAAATCTTCTTCTGGTTGCATCGCTCGTCAGATCGAGAATGACATCTGAGCCGATCCACCTGGCGGTCCTCGAATCTATACCCCTTAACTCTCGTGCAGTCGCCAGGGCAACCGTATTCAACTCCGGATTACGCTTGCCGATGTTCCTAAGCGCCCAGCTTACCGCTTTCTTCACGTAGTTGCGATTGTCCGTGGTTCCAGCCTTGATAACTGGAATCAAAGAGATAAATACCTCGTCCGAAGCCCCCTTGTCGTGCACCGCCAGGCAAGCGATCAGGGCGTAAGCGGCGCGCTTCACGAACTCCTCATCCCGGTCAGACCAATCATGGATCTTCTTCCACGCCAGGGGAGTCTTGTCGAAGAGGTTCATGCAAACCTGGTCGCAAACGTCCCAGGAGTCGAAGTCCTGCGCCCACACTTCCATTTGCTCCTCCGTGACCTCATTCGGTACGTCCACCATCGAAGAGAGGATCATCGCTTCAGTGATCCCAGTCTCCCACAGCTCCAACGCTAGTTTGTGATCCTTCCCAATCTCTTTTGCGATCTTCCTCATCTGCGGGACTTTAACACCAAGCCGCTTATCCACGGTCATCCCGTACCTTGCCATACCCACGAGCTGGTCAGGGTTGGCTTTTGCCGCGAGCATTTCTAGAATTTCATCTACAGAAGGCATTTGTATCCCCTCACACAACGGAGTGCCCCCTCTTATGGGGGATGTTTAAGGTCTCCATCTCTCAATCACTTCAACTCGATCGCGGCCTCTGGGCACTGCAGCACGCACGCCCCGCAGGCGATGCACCAATCCGGATCGTGAAAAATTGACACTCTACGGTCATTATCGGGGGTCCAGCAGCCAACCGGGCAGACCTGGTAGCATTGCCAGACCCCGGTGCACTTGGCGGGGTCAAAATGGATCTCCAGACCCCGCAGAGTACGCGCAAGAGTCCAGTGTTCACTCATGGAAGACCAGAACGTCGGCTGCTCGGTCATGGTCTCATCTCCATCCCATCGCGAACGGCGCAACCAGGAAGATGGAAAGCAATATGACTCCGATTAAGACTTCCCAGCCCCAATTTGCCTGCTCGCCGCGCATCAACGGCGACATTCCCTGCAGTTCCGCCGCTGTAAACACAGACAGCGCGATCAATCCCAACGACCAATTAAACAACTGCTTGGGAGGCATTGGATACCAAATCCAAGTGTAGACCAATAAGCCAAATACTGCAATCAAGGAGAGCGATATACTCTTCTGGAGCCCATCTCGACCGGGCAGCCAGGGGAGGACCACAGCGTAAAAGTAAGACAAACCGATCAGGCTGGCAGCCACCGGCCAGAAAAGATGCCTCCAAAAGATGAGGATAGGCAGCAGGATCAGCAAGCCATAAAAGCCCAGGGTGACCGTCACCATCTCCAGGCGATCCTTGAGCGGGAAGCGCACCAAGCGCATCTGGTCATCTTTCTTCACCCCAGCATGCAGGAAAGAGGGAAGATCGGCTGCGCGCACCGGACCCCAACGGACTCCCCACCCTGTAGCTTCACGCACTTTCCATCCATCCACACCGTTGGCGCACAATTGCGGCAGGATAAGGAGGCGATGTTCAACGATCTCCTTCACGCGGGTGGACTTGAGCGCACCAATAACCTTCTCAGCCGTGAGGTATCCCCCACCAGCGGCGCACCATACATTAATTCCCGCCGAATCGACCACCATAACCCAGGAATCCAATTGTCCATCGATTTCTCGCACCAGACGCCGCACGGTCAGGTCATAGTTGCCGGTTACCAGGACAGGAGTATTCGAACCCGGATTTCCGACGGCATACAAACCCGGGCGCACTTTTGGATAGGGGGGTATGATGCGGAAGAATAAAGCCCACAGATCAGCGAGCAAAGTACGCATAGTGACTCGATGCACCAGGCGACACACGGCTTGAGATGCCAACTCAGGGACCGGTATGGGTTCGCTGGTTGGCGCAGCTTCAAACAGCACCAGGCTGCCGTTCAGGTAAACAAGGGGGATCTGGCAAGTGAACCCACTTTCCACGAGCAAGTACTCGAAATCCCGCAGTGCTCTGGTCGTCGTACGGGTGAGCAACCAGGTAACGAGAACGAGCGGCAAACGAATCATGAAATAAAGGATGCGCGTCAGGCGATTTCTGGGGATCACCTCGTCGGCGATCAGCAAGCGACCACCAGGCGCCAGCAACCTCCGGCAGGCCTCGAGAACATAACGCTGCTCATCGTATGGTATTTCGCTGAAAACCAGAGTGGATACGATCAGGTCGAAGCTGGCAGGCTGAAATTCATCAGTGACCTGCGATGCATCCAAAAATTTTATGTTAACGCGCTCCCCCATTTTTCTCTGTACGACTTTGGTTTGAGCCTCTTCCAGCATGGCAGGAGACGCATCGATCCCAACGACGCTGGCGCCATTTTCTGCCATCAATACCGCCAGCGTGCCGGTACCGCAGCCGATTTCGAGCACACGGTCACCTGCGCTCACATAATGTCGAGCAATCTTTTCCTTTAATTCCCCCAAACGCCCCAGGGTGAGGATCTGAATTCCGCGCTCGTAATCTTCAGGGCTAGTTTCGAGCCACTTCATGAAGACGGTCGCCATTTGCTCCGTCCTTGCAATAAACCCCTCCCCCAATACAGGGGAAGGGTTGAAGGTGGATGAATGTTCGCCTCACTACGGCAAAAAATCGTTGCCGTAGTGAGGTTAACGGCAAAAAAGGCATGCCGTCTTGAGGTTAAGGTTAACCCTTATAACACAACACCGGCTTTCTTGCCGCCTGCGCTTCGTCCAAACGTCTGACCGGCGTGATGTGCGGCGCACTGTGCAGCACCTGCGGATTGGTGCGCGCTTCTTCTGCAATCTGCGCCAACGCAGCAGCGAAGGCGTCGAGGGTCTCCATGCTCTCTGTTTCGGTCGGCTCGATCATGAGGGCATCGTGCACGATCAGCGGGAAGTAGATGGTCGGTGGGTGGAAACCCAGGTCGATCAACCGCTTGGCGACGTCCAGCGTAATTACATCAGTGCCCGGCACGTCTCCGTGGGAGACGAACTCGTGCATACAGGTACGCTCCACAGCTACGGGGAAGTGCGGCGCTACTTTGGCTTTCAGATAGTTGGCGTTCAGGACTGCCATTTCGGAAGCCGCCCTCAGCCCATCCGATCCCATCATCCGGATGTATGTGTATGCACGGATGAACACACCGTAGTTGCCGTAAAAAGCTTTCATGCGCCCGATCGACTGCTCGGGAAGCACGAGTTTATATCCATCATTATCTTTAGCGGCAATCGGTCCTGGCAAGAAGGGGGCTAAGTTCTCGGTAACACCTACGGGTCCACTGCCAGGTCCACCACCCCCGTGTGGGGTGGAAAAGGTCTTGTGCAGATTGAAGTGCAGCACGTCAATCCCCAAATCACCCGGGCGGGTGATACCCATCAGGGCATTCAGGTTGGCCCCGTCGCCGTAGATCAAACCACCGCAGTTATGGATGGTCTCGCAAACCTCCAGGACGTGCTCTTCAAACAGTCCCAGCGTATTGGGATTGGTCAGCATCAGTCCGACGACCGTGTCATCGCACTCCTGCTTCAGGGCTTCCAGGTCAACGTTGCCGCGCTCATCTGATGGTATCTCTACAGCAGTGAAACCACTCATGGCGGTCGAAGCCGGGTTGGTGCCGTGAGCCGAATCGGGGATAAGCATCTTAGTGCGCTTGCTATCCCCCCGGCTCTCATGATAAGCACGCATGATCAGCACGCCAGTAAACTCGCCGTGAGCGCCTGCCGCCGGTTGGAGCGAGACAGCCGCAAAACCGGCAATCTCCTTAAGCGCTTCCTGCAGCTCGTACATCAACTGCAGGCTGCCCTGAACCGTGGATTCAGGCTGCAGGGGATGCACATGGCTCAAGCCTTCAATGGCAGCCGCTTTTTCGTTCACCCTGGGATTATATTTCATGGTGCACGAACCGAGCGGGTATAAGACTGTGTCAATCGAGTAGTTCATCTGGCTAAGGTGGGTGTAATGACGAACGAAATCAAGCTCGCTGATCTCCGGCAGATCAAGCTGCTGGCGGGTATAGCCTTCGGGAAGCTGCGCCTCGGGGACGTCCAATTCCGGCAGAGTGAATGCTGCCCGTCCCGGAGAAGAGATTTCAAAAACTAAAGGTTCCAATTGGTTTCTCATTCTGATTTCTCCTCTATCCGATCTGACCTAACACTTGGATCAGCCGGTCTATCTGCGTCCGGTCGACCATCTCGGTTACACACACCAGCATCTGGTTCACTGCCTCAGGATAATCTGGCTGCAGGTCGTAACCGCCCAGGATACCCTCTTCCAAGAGAGCCTGATTGATCTCGTCAACTGGTTTGGGGCACTGGACTACAAACTCATTGAAAAAGTGTCCCGAGAAGACCACCTGGTAGCGATCCAATTTATCGATCGCGGCAGCAGCGTAGTGCGCCCGGTGGTAGCAAATCTCGGCTACGGTTCGCATACCACCTTTGCCCATATAAGCCAGGTACATGCTTGCAATCAAGGCAATAAGACCCTGGTTTGTGCAGATATTGCTAGTGGCTTTTTCCCTGCGAATGTGCTGCTCGCGGGGAGCAAGCGTCAATACAAAACCACGCTCCCCGTCTACATCGACAGTCTCACCCACTAGACGACCCGGCATCTTACGTACGTGCTTCATGGTTGCTGCGAACACACCCAGGTATGGTCCGCCGAAATTAAGACCCGCACCCAGCGGCTGCCCTTCGGCGACCACAATATCAGCCCCGTACTCCCCAGGTGGTTTCAACAACCCCAAACTGTGGATGGGGTTCGCCACAACAACCAGCAGCGCGCCCGCTTCATGGACAGCCTCCGCCAGCCCGTCCACGTCCAATAGCTGCCCGAAGAAATCTGGATTCTGCACAATCAGGCAGGCAGTTTCTCCATCCAGCATGGCTTTGAGGTCACCCAGACCGGCGTTTAAATCCTCGTCACCGGTTATGAGCAGTTGTCCAGCGGGCAGGTAGGTGCGCAGCACCTGGCGGTATTGAGGATCAACCCGCGGCGACACGATGATCTTATTGCGTTTACCGCGCCCAACGTTGTAGCTCATGATAGCAGCTTCCGCCATAGATGTAGCACCATCATAATGGCTGGCGTTGACAGCCTCCATGCCTGTCAATTCTGCGATCATGCTCTGGTATTCAAATACTGCTTGCAGAGTCCCCTGGCTCACTTCGGGCTGGTAGGGGGTGTATGCAGTCAGGAACTCGCCCCGACTGGCCATAGCAGGAACGGCGCTGGGGACAAAGTGATTGTATGCACCAGCGCCGAGAAATGTGGCATAGCATCCGGTAGAACTGTTCTTTAGAGCAATACCGTACAATTCATTCAGGATCTCCATCTCCGAGACTGCGCCCGGCAGGTTCAGCTTTGGGAAGCGGTGCTGTGCCGGTACATCCTCGAAAAGCTCCTCCACGGAAGATAAACCGATGGTCTCCAACATAATGCGCAGGTCGTTTTCAGTTTGCGGCAGATATGGTGACATTATTCTTCTTCCTGTGTAAATTTCTCGTAATCCTCCGGCGACATCAATTGGTCGAATTCTGCTGAGTCGGAGGCTTTAAACTTGATGATCCAGGCTTCCCCGTAGGGGTCGCTGTTCATGATCTCAGGAGCATCCACAAGCGCGTCGTTCACCTCTACAATTTCGCCGTTCATAGGCAGATAGAGGTCAGATGCGGCTTTGACCGACTCGACAACACCAATGGAGTCACCCTGCGCGAAGCTGTCGCCCACTTCAGGCGGTTCCAGATAAACGATGTCCGACAACTGGTCCTGGGCATGGTCGCTGATGCCATAGACGAACAATTCGCCCTCTTTGCGAACCCACTCGTGTTCCTTGGTATAACGTGCATCCTTGTCAAGTTTCATAGTACGTATCTCCTCATCTTTTTGGTTTTGTCATTATTTTTGCCGTCGCGAACCCTGTAAAGGATTCATTTCCAAAGAGCAAACCACTGCAATGTACTTTATTGTATAGCTTAATTTTACTCCAAAAGTCAAGCCACTATCAGGGTTATCGCCGGTAAGCTGGCACGTAAAAAGGACGTTTAACGATCTTCGCTGCGACCATCTTCTTGCGAATCTGAATTTGTATTTCCGTACCAGATGATGAGATTTCAGGCGGTACGTAAGCCATACCAAGATAGCGCCCGGTCGTCGGTGAGAACATACCTGAGGTCACTGCACCGATTGGCTCTCCCTCATACAATACAGTATAGCCCTCGCGCGGCACGCCCCTTTCGACCAGCTCAAATCCAACCAGGACACGGTCCGGCTTTTCCAGCTTCTGCTTAAGAAGTGCGTCGCGTCCGATGAAATCCTTTTCAAGGTTGACAGCAAAGGACAGCCTGGCTTCAATGGGTGTGATGTCAGCCGAAAGCTCGTGTCCGTAAAGAGGCATGCAGGGTTCAAACCTCAAGCTATCGCGGGCAGCCAGACCAATGGTCTTCACACCTTCCCCTTGCCCTTCCTTTAATATGGCTTCCCAAACCCTCAAGGCGCTTTCAGCCGGGAAGAAGAGCTCGAAACCATCTTCACCCGTATAACCGGTGCGACCTAATAACACGGGCACGTCCTCCACAATCGTATCTTGCACCGCGCTGAAGCGTTTCATCTGAGTCAGGTCGGCGGAAACCATACGGTCGAGAATCTGGGGCGCTTCAGGTCCCTGAAATGCGAGCATGTAGGTTTGGTCGGATATATCCCTCACCTGAACTTCATACTGACCGGTATGAGCTTTGACCCAGGCGACGTCCTTTGACCGGTTGGAGGCGTTGATGACCAGGAAAAAATAATCCCGATCCTCAACATCGGGATCGGGAAGCCGGTAAACGAACAGGTCATCAACTATGCCGCCGTCGGCGTAGCAAAATAAGGCGTAGTGGGCAGGCAAAGAACGCATGCTTAAGGCATCTAAAATCTCCATAAGAGTGACATCGAAGGTTACAAGCCGGTTCACAAAAGCTTCTGCATCAGCTCCGCGCACCTCGATCTGCCCCATATGATCGATGTCGAACAGACCGGCTGCCTGGCGAGTGGCATGATGTTCCTGGATGGGACCGGTTGGATACTGCACGGGCATCTCCCAACCGGCGAAGGGTACCATCCGCCCGCCGTGATCAACGTGCCATTGGTATAACTCAGTTCTTTTCAGTTCTTCGCTCATGAGGATCTCCTTGTCGTTTAATAATCCCTCCCTTTGATCACCACAACCATTATAATGGATTTGTATGACAAACGATATAACGATTATCAGGTTTTTTCCGTGCATTTCGGCTTGACATGAGGAATAATTTATGAATTTTAAAAACCTTGACTTCACTGCTCTCGACAACTGGCTCGAGGGTCAAATGGCATTCTATAAAACCCCGGGTATGGCAATAGCCCTCATAGACAACAAGGGCACACTGCACCTGGGAACTTACGGTTGGGTTGACTTAGAAACCCGACAGGCGGTCACACCGCAGACCCTTTTTGAAATCGGCTCTATCGGCAAGACCTTCACCGCTATCGCAGCCCTACAGGCATCCGAAGCCGGGCTACTCGACTTGCATGTACCGATAACGAACTACCTGCCCTGGTTCCTGGTTGAAAATAAATTTGTCCCGATCACCCTTCACCATCTGCTCACCCATTCATCGGGACTAATCGCGGGCACCGATTCCTCTCCCGCCGGGCGCAGCGAGGTATGGGGACTGCGAGATATAGAAATCGTAGTCCCCCCAGGAGATAATTTCTACTACTCAGATGTCGGCTACAAGGCAATCGGGTTGGCGCTGCAGGCTGCGACTGGTCAGCGCTACCCGGAATTGATCCAGAGGGGGATATTCGACCTGCTTAAAATGAAAAACAGCGTCCCCGAAATCACTCACGGTCTGCGCCCCCACCTGGCGAAGGGTTACCGACATCTCTATGATGACAGACCATCTCACCCCAATCACCCCATCGTGCCGGCAGAATGGCTCGAGACCGATACTGCTGACGGCTGCATCTCTTCCACAGCGGAAGAGATGGCAATATTTGCCCGCATGCTGCTTAATCGCGGTGAAGGTCCCAATGGACGCATTATCACACCCGCCAGCTATGAACTCATGACCAGCCCCTTAATGGCACAAGACGAAGAGTGGTCTTACGGTTACGGCCTGAACGTGTTTGATCACAACGGCTACGCGCACATCGGGCACGGCGGCGATATGCCCGGTTATGAGGCTTACCTATGGCTCGATATTGACAACCAGCTGGGAATGGCGATGCTCGTCACCCAACCCTACCCACCCGGGATTTCCTTTCGCACTTTGGAATACCTGCGTGCCACAATCTTAACCCAACCGCTGCCTGAATTACTCCCACCCCCCGATCCAACTTGCTTGCAGACCGCAACACCGGAGGAATACGCCGGCATCTATCACCTGATGGACAACAAATATCCCCACCATGAAACCGATCAACAAACCATACCCAAAACCCTGCTGCTCATTGCTGAAGGTGAGCGCTTGCTGCTAGAACACAACGGCGAACGTGTCCCCCTCGAAGACCGCGGCAATGACCGTTTTTATGTCAACCACCCCAACTTCGACCTGTCGCTGCTGAGCTTCGGGAGAAAAGACAACTCCGATAATGGGAACCTGGTGGCCGAAGCCTTTCATGGACCGGACTGGTACACCAACGAGAATTACGCTGGACCTGCAAAGTTCGACGTTCCGCATGAATGGATAACCTACCCCGGGCACTATCGGGCACACAATCCTTGGGAGAGCAACTTCCGGGTGATCCTGCGCAAGGGGGAGCTGCTGCTGGTCTGGCCATCGGGTGAAGAAGAGACCTTGACTCCTTTAAGTGATGGAACATTCCGCATTGGAGATGAGCAATCCCCTGAACGGCTGCGTTTCGATCAATTTGTGGATGAAGTCGCACTGCGCGCCAACCGTTCTGGGTGTGATTATTATCGTTTCTTTACGCGGTAGGTTAATTATTACATCACGCAAAAGGGGACACTAAAAACGACAGAAGACGGATGATAGATGACGGAGGACAGACGACAGACGACGGACGAAGAAGGAAAGACGAGAAACCAGGTAATCAGTCATTAAAAGGGCAAGGCGGCATGGGAGTGGATTCGATGAAAAGTATTTTTGAGTAAAAAATAATCGCGAAACGAAGAGGAACGAATAATGGGATGATAGGCAAAAGATGACGGACGATAGAAGACGGATGACAGAAGACGGACGACGGACAGATTGGCTGATAGGGCGGTGAGTGTTGAACCGGTCATGGGAGCTCCTTAGGAAAACTAATTTCCAGTATGAAGCTTAATTAATAGCACATTTGTTCTTGGAAAGCAAGGAGAAATGGGGGGATTCCGGAAAAATCCCAACTTTGGGTATAAGGGGGGAGAAAAAAGATAGGAATAGCAAATGGCAAATAGCAGGTTGTAAATAGCGAGCCAGAAAAGGGGAGAAAAGGCGGCGTTCCTTCGGTTTCGCTCATGACAGGGTCCGCGACCTTCAGCGGACTGGCATCCAAAGTACGGATGCATGAAGAGCTGGGAATGGAGTATTGGGCGAGGGAGCGTTATTACGAGAAAGCTGTCACCATATTTACGCGGGAGATTGGGCATCCGGCATTCATAGAACGGATGCGACATCTAAAAAACAGATGCTTAAGAGCGGATGCTTAACGCTGCCTACTAATGATATAACGTGTCATTTTGTACTGAGCAGCATCCGCTGGTTGAGTGTCCGGCGGGGTTTCGATACGCTCCCTGTGGTCGCACTCAACCGACGTCGGACATATCGGAACCAAGAGTGCTGTGGGTCTACTCGCAATGACGCTATAATGGTGATTGCTGCATCGCGGTGACACCATATGTAATTATGCCAGGTAGCTAAATATTTTATTGCGAATATATCCTGAGTGGGGCGATACAAATAGATAAAAAGTTTTTTATCGGCTACGGGATAAAAACACATTTTAATTGATATTTGCTGCGCACAGACTGGGATCTTTCGACATAGCTAATTTGTTAATCGCAGCAAAGATTAGAAATTCGCTTTTTTAATCTTAACTCAAAAGAACCTAATATATAATGGAAACAGACGCAAATAAAACCATTTCAGAACCAGAAAAGTATTATAAACAAGGAGCACTGGTTATCCCAGGTTAAAACCATCAAAAATCCTAAAAACATTTGCTGGCAGCGTACCGATTGAAGCGGACTGGATGACAAAATTGGACGGCAAATTATGAGCTTGCCAAGGAGAATGAGCCCGCAGAAGTAAAGGAGGTGGAGGATGAACGTTCGCAGAATTATTTGGATCGTAGTTCTATGCGTCCTGGTGGTAACCGCAGTAATCAGCGCCTGTTCCCTGATTGATTCCCCAAAATCCGTTGTAGACATTCAGGCGGAGATCAACAAAGCCGTTAAGTCCACGGTGATCGCGCTTTCAGTGGAAACTCAAATGGCTGCTTCCCCGACAACGCCGCCCCCGACAGCCACAGAAATTCCAGCAACCGTGACCCCATTCCCGACGCCCACCGCGACCCCAACGCCCACCGGACCGACCAACACTCCGCTGCCGACCGCAACATTGATCGCAGATTTAAGCTCGGAAGCATTCATCTGGGCAGACGCCAACACCAACTGCCGCCTGGGTCCCAGCCGGGCTTATAAGGTGGACGGATACCTGCTGGTGAATGCCGAATCGACGGTTCACGGCCGCGATGATGACGAGAACTGGTGGTATATCGCTAACCCGACCAAGGATGATAAATACTGCTGGGTCTGGACTGAGACCACCAAAGTCGAAGGCAATGTGGATTCGCTCCCGGTGATCACGCCCTCACCGATGCCAAAGAAATCCAAGAATCAGGGATATTACGGATCGTACTGCTGCCCAATTGTCATAAAGTACGAGTTTTGCAAGTCCCCCAATGACTGTTATTGGAAGTACGTCTCAGACTGCTGCAAGCAAGACATAAAGAAATTTTGCAAGGAGTACTGCTGGCCCAAGTGGTGTAAAGAGAACTGGGGTTACATTAAGGATTGCCAGCCAGTGTGCTGCAAGTGGTGACCAACATCAGATTCTGACGATCAAGTGCCCGGTATTTCCAATGCGCCGGGCACTTTTATTTTTTGTGCGGGAGAACACCGAGTAAATTTGGGTAAGGGATGGCGGCAGCACATGCAGGTAGAGGATGATGAGTATATTATCGTTTTTCGTGATTCCAACAAGGAGGCAGACAGCGGAGTATGTCAAACAAGTGGATAGCAAATTTTTAACCAAACCTCCCGCGGGTTGTTCGCAGAAGATATCTATTGGCCTCACACAGGCTGGGAGTAAAAACCATATCGAACCGAGCAACCCGCGGGAGGATTACTACGCCCAACCTCGCTCTAATGCACCTGCGTTGGAGGCACATTTCAAGCGCTCTGCGAACAATCTGCGTGTTATGCAAATGAATCGCAGCCAAGTTGACTCAGATATGGTTTAAACACTGAGCGTCACGTACACAGGTTGCGACGCGGGAGCATCGCAACCAGGATAAACAGAAATGAACAACCTATTCCAATCCTCGATCGAATACTCTTGTATTGGAGGCACATTTCAAGCGCTCTGCGAACAATCTGCGTGTTATGCAAATGAATCGCAGCCAAGTTGACTCAGATATGGTTTAAACGTTGAGCGTCACGTACACAGGTTGCGACGCGGGAGCATCGCAACCAGGATAAGGGATATGCCTTCAACCTCCCGCGGGTTTGTTGTTAAATTCACAGAGAGATCACAAAATAATTATTGCAGACTTCCTCACACAAACTACATGCAACCCGCGGGAGGTTTCACTCAGATTTGGTTAAAACGCAGAGCGTCTCGTCCACCTGTTGTGACGCGGGAGCATCGCAACCAGGATAAGATAGCCTCCAGTATTAAAAATAACAAACATCTGAACAACTGATTCTGCAGTTCTCATCCGATTCTTACAATTGAATTGATACACACTGGTATAATATAGACAATTAGGGTCATTATGGTATGTTTAATGTCGTGCATATGCTGATCAAGTTTACATTCACGGTCAATCTACAAAATGAAGCAGATTGGCTACCCTTTTCAGGGTGATTATCAGCGAGATGTTATCTAAGTACCATCTGACAAAAACCAATCTATCTATATTTTTAATAAGGAGAAAAATCATGGCAAGTATGTTAGTTCAACATAAGGTTAAAGACTTCGCAGATTGGAAGAATGCGTATGATTCTGTTGCCGATTTGCGCACCAACAACGGTGAATTATCAGACCGGATTTACCGCGACGCAAGTGACCCCAACAGCCTAACAATTGTTTTTAAGTGGGATTCGCTGGCAAACGCTCGAAAATACGCCCAATCACCCGAACTGAAGGCGGCGATGGAGAAAGCAGGTGTAGAGGGACCACCCAGTATCTATTTCCTGAATGAAGTATAAGCGCCAAAACTGATTTGACCCTGATTTAACCCTGCCCTTCCTGAGATTAGGAAGGGCAGGGTTAAATAAACCTGGTGTCATGATCGGCATACACCCGATTGATGCGGGACACTTTCCCAACTGAATCGCGACAACTGCTTCATGATGCAGAATGACAAAATCTTCCCGATCTGCAGCGCACATAAACCAAAGGAGAAAAAATGACTGCACGCTTAATTAAATGGGGAGCAATCGCCGCAATCGCTTACCCAATCATGCAATTGACCGCGCAGGGGCTGATTCAGGTTGGGGGCCGCGAACCAGCGTTTACAGCCTCTGCCCAAGAAATCCTTGAATTCTTCCAAAACAGGGACACCAATCTTTACACGATTGGAGGGTACATCTCAGCACTTTCTGTAATCGCCTTCCTGTGGTTTTTGGGCGCGTTATGGAGTGAGCTGCGCGGAGCCGAGGAGGATTCCGGTTGGATTTCAGTAATTGCGATCGGCTCCGGATTGGTAGCCGCCTCCGCTTATAACGTAGGAGGTTGGAGTTTAGCCTTATTCCGCCTCAATGAAGGATTGGACCCACAAATCGCTCAACTGCTGTTCGATGAAGGCAATTTCAATTTTGCAAACACCTGGGTTTCGCTCGGAAGTATGCTGCTGGCTGCGGGGATCGTTTTCAGAGAAGCGGGAACATACCCCAAATGGTTGGGTGGGGGAAGCATCTTGCTGGCGGTAGGGTTGATCCTATCGCGCGCGCTGTGGACTTCCCAAATTGCCTTCCTCCCGTATGTGGTGTTTTGGGTATGGATGATTGCCTTTGGAATCTATTTGCTGCGCCACCCTCATAAGGAAGGATGAGGTAACAATGAATAAAGTATTCCTGGCTTCCTGATATCGGCTCTATCGTTTCAGGCCTGCGAGACAATATATGGTGGGAAAATAATAGAGACTTTGCAGAAAAGATGTAGTTAATATTGCTGTCCAACAACTTATTATCATTCAGGCAAAGGTTGGAACGACTCTCTTAGCTAAACACAGTTTTTGTCACAAATGTTACAACAACATACGATGCGCCGGATCAGATACAAGCCTGGAAATGGGTTAACAGATTGATCGAAGAGTGGTCAGTCACATATCCGGATTTAGCAGCCTGGCTGGAAGAAACCTTCGCAGACGCATTGGGAGGGTTTGCCCTTCCGGCATCACACGGTGAGCGGTTGCGAACGACCAACGTGTTGGAGCGTTTCCCGCAAGAAGGCAGACGGAGAAATCGAGTAATTCGGATATTACCAAATTGGGCAAGCTGTTTGCGTTTGGATACAGCTTTAGCGATGGAAGGATCGCAGGAATGTCTGACCGGTCATCGATACTAGGTGTCATTGTTACCCAGATATGCAGGTCCTTGAAGATGCGCCTGAGAATACTACTGCTACGACTACATTTGAGGTTCTGACACATGATGCTACACTACCTGAGATGAATATGCAGGGATCTTATCCCTAATGCGAAGGAGCAAATTTTCACACGATACTTGACACAACTGAATCTACATATTATTTTTTTAAAGTAGTACAACAATTTTATAAACCATAGGCGGAGAGCAGGACTGCCCGAGTCCTCAAACCATAGATGCAAGCGCGAAAGCCGCCGGTGACTGCCGGTGGGTTTTTTTAATTGCTTGTGGTGGTGAAAAGATGAAAAAAGGAGAGATCAAAAGATTGGAACAATTATCGCTAAAAATAACCTGATTAGAAGTTTTCAGGCACTGAACAACCACGATTTAGACAAATTCATGTCGGCTTGGCGGGATGATGGGGTGTTTATTTATCCAGGCGAGCTTTCTGTAAGCGGTACGTTTGAAGGAAGAAACGCAGTTGAAAAATGGTTCCGTAATTTTTTTGATCATTACCCAAAGATAAAATTTGATGTTCACGATATTTGTTTCAAAAACATTTTTGACTTTACCGGAAACAATGTGGCTGCTGTACATTGGAATTTAGAGGTCACGAACCGGGATGGCAGAGCAGGTCAAAACAGTGGCGTAACTGTTATAACTATCGAAGGCGGAAAAGCAGTTCGCGCAAAGGATTTTTTCTTTGACCAAGGTCAGAATTTCAAGCTCGATTGGGGCGCTGCCTAACACCACAATCGATGGGGGCACATTTCAAATGCTCTGCGTACTATGTGTTATGCAAATGAATCGCAGCAAAATTGACTCAGATATGGTTTAAACGCAGAGCGTCTCGTCCACCGGTTGCGACGCCGGAGCATCGCAACCAG
>CBFDCK010000038.1:0-22616 GCA_965603285.1 uncultured bacterium | reverse complement strand
GTTCCCCCTACAACGCACAGCTCTGGAAAAAAGAGACCCAATCGCAATTCACTCTGCTCCTTGACCCTGATAGAAACGCTTACCGCGCCTATGGGCTGGAGCGTTCGATGCTGCGGTCATGGGGGCTAAATACTTTTTTGACTTACAGTCGCTTGATGCTCAACGGGCGCAAATGGCGCGGCATCCAAGGTGACAGCGGTCAATTAGGGGGTGATTTTATCATAAACACTAACGGTATCATCCGTTTGGCATACTACAGCCGCGATCCAAGCGACCGCCCGTCAGCGAGTCACTTGCTGGACATTTTGGGACCAACAGCCAGTCACATTTAATTAGATGGTTTGTCATCCTGAGGAGCCGATCTTCATTTTGCACAGACATCGAAAACATGTTCAGCAAATAGCGGCATCTGGCATGCAAAGAGCGGATGCGGCATCCGGCATGCAAAGACCGCATGCTTAACGGATGCTTGTCGCTGCAATCCCCAGCAATGACAACTCAATCTATGATGTTTGGCAGAGCGGTTGTGGATTTTGGTGAAGTTAGATGATTTATGGTGAACTTTCAAAGAATCCTCCCGCGGGGTAAAAGATTATGGCACCAACGAAATAGCTTTGCTGAAGTAGGTAATAGATAGAATACGTATCACGCAACCCGCGGGAGGATTTGAGCGGGAGATTTACGCGGGATGACCGTCCATAGAACCTCCCGCGAGGTCAAATTAATTTAAGTAACGTAGTGTGGTAATCGAACATCTAATCAGGATATTCGTCGGGTGATGCCCTCCTACTAAGAAACTACTAAGTTCCTTTCTATTTGAGCCCCGTTTTTTCGGAGTGGGGTTACTCGTAAAGACACCTTAATCTTTGATGTTTGATAGAGCGGTTGTGGGTTTTGGTGAAGTTAGATGATTTATAGTGAACGTTTCAAAGAAACCTCCCGCGGGGTAAAACATTATTGACCAACGAAATGGCTTTGCTGAAGTAGGTAATAGATAGAAAACGTATCACGCAACCCGCGGGAGGATTTGAGAACTACAAATTCTTCACTCCGGTTCCCGTTATTTAGAATGATAGACAGGGTCATATCACTGCGATTCAGGATTAAATCCCATTGCCCTCATGCTGACAGAGTGCCAGGATGATGCGAATAGCCCAGCTGATATTACGCGACTGCGGTTCCAAAAGCACTATCCAACAGGACTCTTAGATTATGGCGCAGAACTGTGTAGGAAAAGTGTTTCAGCGCCAGGCGGTAATTATACGAGCACATTTGATCCGCTAATTCTTTATCCAAAAGAACTCTGCGAGTGGCTGCGACTGTTTCGTCTGTAATGTAGTCATCAAACAAGATTACATTGAAACCCTTCGGGCGGATATCCGTAGCATAAATTGCGTAATTGTTGACAACAATCGGCTTTCGGAAATAAAGCGCTTCCAGGAATGCGTTGCCGAAACCTTCGATCATAGACGGATAGGTCACCAGGTCGGCGTGTGGATACGCGTCCCACAGGCTGTATATCTTATTGCCATCATCCAAAATCCCACGATCATCATCAAATATATCGGATGCAAACAGCGCCTTCACACCCATCAGCTCGGCATATTCGCGCACCCTTTCCAAATATTCATAACCATCATCCCCGGCAGCGTGTGAAATCACCAATGCAGCTTTCATTTCCAGGCGGCTTACCAATTCAATGGCATGCTCAATGCCCTTGCGCTGGACAACCCGGGTTGGCTGCAGGATGAAAAGTTCGTCCGGTTCGAGTCCCAGAGCTGCACGCAAATCGGATGAATATTCATCAGGTCCAGGAGCTTGCTTCTCGAAATTCATCACGTTTGGGACGATCACTGAGCTGACGCCCCTCCGACGCGCTAGCTGATGGCTGGCAGAGGAATTGATGACCACGTGTTGAATGGAAGGCAAATTGGGCGGTACAGCCATCGATATGTAATCTTGAACTGGGTTGACAAGCAGTGCTTTTCGTTCCCATGTGAAATCATGGTTATGGGCGATGGTTGGAATACCCTTCTCGGCAATTAATTCCGTCAACGCTAATGAAAGTGGAATATTTTGAGGGAAAGACAATACATTTTCAGGGATCAGCAAATCGATTCTAAATTGTTCGAAAAACTGCTCCAGTTGAGCGCGAAAGAATTCCCGCATTGCATGGACCCATTTAGTGTCATCAGCGGTTCGAGACTGCGAACTAAAAAATTTTAAATGCCGTTCCCGGATTTCAGGGTGCAGAAAGTGGGCTTCTGGCACGACCATGCTGCGATCCGGGGGACGGTCTGACAAACCCGAAAAATAATAGCAAACGTGTCCTTTCTCCTCCAGCACTTCTGCCCATTTGGATGTTTCCAACGAGACGCCATCTGTGCCAGCAAAACGGAAGGATATAAAACCAATGTTTAACGACTTTCTTGATGGATTTTCAGGGGGCATAAGATAAAATTCTCCACATTTTGATTGGCGCAATCACAGGCTGGTTATAAAAGCGTCCTGAAGTATTCTAGAAAACGATCAAATTGGATCTCTTTGTCGAATCTTTCATCCATCAGGGCGCGCGCATTCTGGCTCATTTCCTGGTAACGTCCCGCATTAGACCAAAGATCTTTGATCGCATTTGCCAGCTCGTCACTGTCCCCTGGCTCTACCATGTAGCCGGTCAGACCGTCGACAACAACTTCGGGCACGCCGCCCAAATTAGACGAAACTACCGGCACATGCATGGACATAGATTCCAGGAGCACGTTAGGAAGACCCTCTTTATATAAACTTGACAACACGGTGATGTCTATTCTTTCGAATACCAAATCAGGTTCGCTCGTAAAAGGGAAAAAGGTGATATTGTTTTCAAGCCCCATACTCTTTACTTTATCCATCAGCATCTCTTCATCCGGGCCATCACCTACCAGCATCAAATGAAGGTTTGGAAGAGCGCCAGAGACCAGCTTAGAAACGGCTTCAAATAAGACTGGTTGACCTTTGCGGTGTTCAAAGGAACCGATACTGCCTAATACCGGCGCAGCGGTATCAGAGAGGGGATAACGAAGTAAAGCCTCTCTGCGCCCATCCTCGGTTGGTTGAAAACGGCGCACATCCGTACCCTGGTAAACCAGGGCTACTTTACCCTCAGGTATATTGTAGGCAGTTATGAGATAACGGCGTGTGAAATCCGCGATTGCAATCACGGATGAGCGGATTGATTCATCGGGAAGGTAAAACTCGCGTTTGTATTCCGGAACGATCGTACCTGTTTTTGGAATCAGATGCGTCTTGAGGTCGCCCTGTTTTATACAGCGAGCAGCGAAAACCGAGCAGTGGAAACCATGTCTGGGCGGATGAACAGTGCAAAGGGCGACATCGCAATCGCGCAGCGCACCCATCCATATTTCGATATTGCGATCATCTTCTTTGACGACTTCGTCCCAATCGTAAGTCACGACGCGGGCTCCTGCAGCAGCGCACTGTTGGGCGACCCAGCTATCGGTAGGGGCAAGGACTGTCACGTTTTCGCCGCGCCCGAGAAATGCACGCGTGGCTTCGGTTACCCATATTTGTGTGCCCCCGTGCAGGTGTGTGTCTTCGATAAAACAAATACGCACTTATATCTCCTTCCCTCATTAAAATTCAAATTGGCAGATTATACTACTTATCTATTTAGCGGCATATATGCCATGTTTATCTGGCAAATGATATGCCGTTCAATAATTCAAGAAAACCAGCAAACGTCTCACTAAGCATTGCGCTGCTGTAACGGCTCCGGACTGCTGCCCGGTTGTGGCTTGCACGCGCCCGGTTTGATCCCGGCTGCAGGAGTAAGCGCGACACCTCATCCAAGAATGATTTGCTGAATTCACCCTCTGGGAAAAGCGTGTAGTGAATGCGCTGTATATCAGGCAACCCTTCACCAACTACCTCAGCGAAAACTTCCTGGGGATAATATCGGCTGCAAATGATGGGGATACCGCCAGCACTGGATTCCACAATTGGCAGACCACGCCCTTCGACCTCGCTTGGAAATACGACCGCGGTCGCCATGCGGTAAATATCTTCAATGTGCAGTTTTTCAAAATTATTCGCCCGGAAGGATGGGTGATCTTCACTCCCGACCGAAAAAGCCAGAAACAATCTGTCCCCAATCCCCCTTGGGACGGAGTCTATTAAATCGAGATAGGCTTGCAGGACTTTATCCAGATCAACCTGGTGCTCAATAGGGGTTGGTCCCGTAATGTGCAGCACAAGCTGGAGATTCTCCCGGCGCTCAAATTCACCCCGGAAAGTCCCGCGTTCCAGAAGCGCTCCGATTAATTCAAGGTCGCGTTCAATCCTCTTGCGGGCAACGACGCGCGTAAGCTGCAACAGGTAAATCAATTCCTCGGACGTGGTATCCAGGACGAGTCCGGAGCGTGCGCCTAGAACACAGGGTCTCTGATTCTCAATCCACTCCCCCAGATTTTCGGTGAACTCCACTGCCGATGTTGACAGAACAAGAGGCTCTCCATCAGAGAGAATGTAACCCATCCTGCGCCGAGAGTATATGACGTCATCATGGGTATATTCTCTGAAAAATTCATCACTAATGCTGGTGCCCAGTTCATAGACTTGCTCTCGTGAAAATCCAAATTTATCGACAAGCGTATCAGACTGGAGTCTATTGATGTTGGTTTGCAGCCAGCCTTTCCCATTCCAGGGGTACAGTGACTCGAACAGAGAAAAGAATGGTCGGTTGGCATTATTTCTAAAGAAGTGATCACGCACGCCAGGCGGTTCACCAGGCTGCCGTTCGTACGACGGTTTGCCCCCATCCCAATAGAAATCATGATTGGAATTGATCACCCGGATACCCATTCCTTCAGTGACGAAAGTGAAGCCCAATGTCAATGCCAGATTACCGGGATTGGAGGCGATATTGACCGGGATGAGAAGCGAAATATCGTGCTCCACCAGATAAGCCCCGATACGCTGAGCGATTAAAACAGCTTGCTGGTAGATTTCGGAAGCCAGAGCCCTGGATGCATCGCTACCATCTGGCATATCCTCATAAAAAAGGGCAGCGAACCACTTGCCGCCGTCCCACTTAGACCAACCATTGATGCCCTCGATGCGGAAACGCTGCCATTCAGGTTTTAATACGGAATCCGCCTGACTGTGGAAATCGCCGCCTATGAGATGAATATTAGCCTGAGCCGCACTTTCATACAGGTTCTCAAGGGCCTGGGCATATTTTGCAATTTCTATCGATACGCCGTCGATGCCGTAATCGAAGGTTACGAAAGCTGTGCCCTTGCTTGCTTTCTGGATAAAATCATCCCCCTCTGATAAGGGGGCAGGACGAACGCTGTCTTTGAGTTGATATAAGATAGAGGCAACCTGCTCCCAACTGGTGGGGGCAGCGGAAAGCAAAACGGTATTCATTTGAGAAAAGTGGTTCTGTGCGTTTTGGGAGGTTATCATAATCTTGACAGTGAGAGCAGGATGGATGGTGGTTGAGTCTTCGAAATGAATTGTGAACGATCCTATTATACATAAGTTTTGTTAGAGTGATCGTAGTGATATGCACATGTCTGTCATTCTAATCAGAGCGCATTGGTTTGTGATTTATAATATTCGTATCAACAGAAAAATAAGCCACCCAAAGCGAAACAAATTGATAAACAGGATTACATCAGCGACCATGAGACAAAGGGCAAAACGATGAAACCTGACTCCAGATTCCAGTTGATAAAACCATCAACACGTAGTTTTTTCCGGGAAGCAAAGTCAACAAAGGATTACTCGCTGTACGATTTTCTACACGGCTATATCTACGCACGATGGCCCTATTTGTACATCGGTTTTGGATCTGGTGAACATCCCCTCGCCAAAAGGATTAAATCTCTACTGAAACGGTACGACAAAATTTTTCACTTCGGAAATAACAACTCTTCAATAGAAGTAGAAGATCATTACGTGGCTCCCAACAGCTCCAATTCGAAAACTTTCGCGGAGGGCTATCATGGAAAGGTGGTGCCGCTGGAGTCAGCCAAGCGACTCGTCACCGTCGGTGAAGAAATCGATTTGCCCAACCTGGAGCATATCGTCCCTTACCAACGCGCCCGCGACATCATCCTGCGCAACCCCGATCATATCGCAGTCCTGGATTGCCCATGCCGAGTTTCACGACCTAACCCCTGCCTGCCCTTAGATGTGTGCCTGGTCATCGGCGAACCATTTTCGGGTTTTATAATCGAACACCACCCGGAGCGCGCCCGCTGGATCAATCCTGATGAGGCGGTTCAAATCCTGGAAGCCGAAAACGAGCGCGGGCACGTCCATCACGCCTTCTTCAAAGACGCAATGCTTGGGCGCTTCTATGCCATCTGCAATTGCTGTTCCTGCTGCTGCGGCGCGATGCAGTCCCAACGCAATGGCACTCCAATGCTGGCATCATCCGGTTATATATCCCAGGTAGATGATGAACTGTGCATCGGCTGCAGCGACTGCACCGAGTTCTGCCAATTTGGGGCACTCACATTAGTAGGGTATACCGCCTCCGTAGACCAGACTGCCTGCATGGGCTGCGGTGTTTGCGTCGACAAATGCATTCAAGGGGCATTGTCTCTCAGGCGGGACGCCAGCAAAGGTGAACCGCTGGAAATCTGTGAGCTGATGGAGCAAGCATCCCTTGACCCTTGAACCACGAAAATCGCGCAAGGTACGAAACCCACCAAAAATAATTAATGAACAATCTTAAAACTTCCAGCTTATGACAAGCAGGGAACGATTTCTTCTCACAATGCGCCTTGGCAATCCCGACCGGGTGCCCTTATTCGAGGAAGGCATCCGTGATTCCGTGCTGCACGACTGGCGCGAACAGGGCTTGCCGCCAGGAAAAGATATCCAACAGATGTTCCAATTCGACCGCCGCGAAGAAATTGATACCAATCTAGAACACGGGTTAGACCTGGCAAGATTATCGGAGGAACGGTCTGGATTGGACAGGTTGAGGGAAAAATTAGAATCCAATGATCCAAGCCGCCTGGGGTCAAACTGGTCTAACCGGACAGACGACTGGTCCACAAGCGAGCACGTGCTCATGATGCGGGTACACGAGGGTTTCTTCCTTTCGATGGGCGTGGAAGATTGGGACGGCTTCAGCGATGCTATCTACCTGCTTAAAGACAAGCCGGATTTTGTGCGAGAAGCATTGACCATACAGGGAGAATTTTCAGCCAAGCTCGCAGAAAGAGTACTCCAGGATGTCCAGATCGACGCGGCGGTGTTCAGTGAACCAATCGGGGGCAATCATGGACCTCTGATCTCGCCGCAGATGTATCATGAGTTTATGCACCCAAGCTTCACTCCGGTTCTCGACGTACTGCGCAGATTCGGTGTGGAGAATATCATCTACAGGACATATGCGAATTCCCGGATACTAATTCCTGGAATCATGGACTTAGGGTTCAACTGCCTGTGGGCAGTCGAGCGAAACAGCCAAGAAATGGATTATCTAGAACTTCGCCGCGAGTTTGGTCCCCGCCTGCGCCTTATCGGTGGCATTGACCGGGATGTGCTGCGCCATGATAAGGGCGGGATAAAGCGGGAACTCGAAGATAAGGTGCCGCCGCTCCTGGTAGAAGGAGGCTACATACCCCTGGCTGACGGGCGCATACGCGAGGACGTGCCATTTGAGAATTATCTCTTCTACCGCAGACTCCTGGAGCATATATCCCGGAACTATAAGTAGGGGCTGTCCCAAAAGCAAGGCAGTCGCCTACAAACTCCGTAGGGTCTACAAACTCCGTAGGGCAGGTTTCCATACCTGCCGATGGAATGGTTTTCTAAAAGACTCGGGGCTGTCTAAAGATACTTTTTAGACAGCCCCTACAGCGAGGCAGCAGGTGCTTTAAAAAATGGGGGGGGGATTTGCTGGTGGATTGCGGGCTGCCAGTTTTGAGGATGTAAAAATCGCAGTCAAGAACGACGCGGGGGATCTCCTGGAGGAACTTCCTGCAAACACCCTGTTCTCAGCAGCGATTACGGCAAAAAAGGAATATAAACTGGTGGGGTAAGGATTAGACGATGAATCTGGAAAAACGGTTTAGCGGAACGCTTTATGATTATAAGAGCTGCTCATAAATCGTCTCCTGCAACTCGCCATCTCCATGATTCAAGTGCTCGTAGTACTCTCGCAGCCAACGGTTCGACCAACCTCTTATAGATGTAATACGCATAATCTGCTTCACATCATCGCGCGTGATCTTGACTTCGCTGCGCACCACTTCAACATTATCGCGGCTCAACGCCAACGTTTTAATGGCAAAGAATAACGGCCAGATGTTCGCCAAGCGCACCTGGTGCAGCCGGCGGGGAAAAGCGGAAATATATTCAAGACCATATTCCAGATGCCGCTCCGCTTTCTGGACCAGCATATTCACAACCTGCATCGCTTGCACTTCGTGTTCCGGCTCGAAGAATTGCTGGCGGGTGATACCAACCTGATCCAGGTACTCTTTAGGCACAAATATCCACCCACGGGCGAGATCTGAACGCAAGCCGCGGATCACATTGACAGTCTGCAATCCCAATCCGACCTGGCGCGAGACGGGCATCATAGCGTCTTTCTTTTCATACAGAAATGGATAGTACCAGGTGTAAATATCGGTCATCAGGTATCCCACAATTCCGGCAACCTGGTGCATGTAATCGTCCAGCTCATCGACCGTATCCACTAAGGGACCCTGTCTCTGCCAACGAGCCATCCCTAGCGCGGATCGACCACAATGGTCAACGATGTAACCTTGCAGCTCGGGGGACATGGTGTGCAGGTAGTCGATCAGGTCGCCAGCCTGCTTTGCCACGTATACTTCCGGGTCGCTGCCGTCCAGATCGGCAATGCGATCCGTGAATGCAGTTGGGACTTCGTCTCCCTGCAAAACCTGCTCCCAAATCTCAAGCAGCTCAGCCTTGCGCCCGGCGTCCATATCGGCGTGATCCTCCACACAATCCGAGACTCGGAACAGCAGGTACGACAATCCCACCGCTTCCCGTAAGGATCTGGGCAGGTTCTTGATGGACAGCGCGAACGTGCGGCTGACCATCTCTACCATGTGGTCGTATTTATTCAAATTCATATTTCTAGATCACAGTCGCAGTTTTATAAAACCCCATTCTAGCGCGTTTACCCAGCAGCCATGGAGGTTTTTTCCATCCACACCTGCCGCCTACAATGACAACTTCCGGCTGCTGTTCTGCAGGCGCATCCATATGCGTGGGTATTAATTAATCAACTTCTGCGGCGCGCAATGCTGAGGTAGTACAGCAATTGTAGAACTGCGGTCAACGCTGCTGCAAGATAGGTTGAGGCAGCCGCCATTAATACACGTCGCGAGCCCTGCTTATCCGAATCGGTTCGCACCAAGCCGGCTTGATCGAGCAGTTTCAAACCGCGCCGGCTGGCGTCGAGTTCGACCGGCACCGTGATAACTGCGAACAACACCATGATCCCATAGAACACAATCCCCAAGTAGAAAAGCTGCTGGATGTAAAAGATCAACCCAATAAGGATCAGGACATACGATATCATTGGGCTGATTTTAATCGCTGGAACTAAAACATTGCGCATTGAGATCAGGAACGAATGATTTTCGTGCTGCTGGGCATGCCCCAGTTCGTGAGCGACAATCGCCATAGAGGCGACCGAAGGCTGGGTCGCCACTTTATCCGATAGGCGCACCGTGTTCGATCGGGGATCATAGTGATCTGTCAGATTTCCGGAGACGCGCTCAAGTTTTATGCTGGAATACTGCGCTCCGCTGCTTCCGCCCTGGAGCTGACTCAACTTAGCCCTGTATTCACTTTCGGTGATGATACCCTGCGACCGCAAATCCTCCAATCGCTTCATCTCGTGCGTTTCGACAGAGACTGATCGCCCGCCGCTCTCACCTAAATGGTTGGCGCTGATGATACGTTTTCCCGCTTCGGTCCCTGTCACTCCAGAACTATTGCGTACTTTAGCCCATTTTTTGTACGAGGAGCTGATAAAAATCTGCGCCCCAGCGGATATAACCAACGTGACAAATATGAGCCCCAGATACAGCGGATCAATTGCCCAAAACATTCAAACACCTCCTGATCAATTCGGCATTGAATAAATACACCGTTTCATCTTTGTGAAACCGCACAACAAATCCTGCAGAGTATATCCGCGCTACGCCGCACCCAGCGTGTTCACATTGTTGAGTTCTTCAAAAGCAATTCTCAGACGGGTTTTGAACGACTCTTCCCCTTTTCTCAACCAGACTCTGGGATCGTAAAACTTCTTGTTCGGTTTGTCGGGACCTTCTGGATTACCCAACTGCGATTGCAGATATCCCTCATTGGCTTTGTAATAGTTGAGCACACCATCCCAAAAAGCCCACTGCAGGTCAGTATCAATGTTGAACTTTATAACGCCGTATGAGATGGCTTCCCTGATCTCCTCTAGACTTGACCCAGAACCACCGTGGAAAACCAGATCGACCGGTTTGTCCTCTGTGCCGAACTTCTCCTGAACAAACTTCTGTGAATCCAACAAGATCTTGGGGCGCAGCACCACGTTGCCTGGTTTGTAAACTCCATGCACGTTACCGAACGCGGCTGCAACCGTAAAGCGGTCGCTCACTTTCCTTAATTCATCGTAGGCATATGCCACATCCTCCGGCTGAGTGTAAAGTAGTGAGCTATCAACATCAGAATGATCGATACCGTCTTCCTCGCCACCTGTAATGCCAAGCTCAATTTCCAGAGTCATCCCCATTTTACTCATGCGCTCAAGATAACGTTTGCTGATCTCGATATTCTCTTGGATGGGTTCTACCGAGAGATCGAGCATGTGTGAGCTGTAGAGAGGGATGCCGTGCGCTTTATAAAATTCCTCTCCGGCATCTAAAAGCCCATCGATCCAAGGCAGATTCTTTTTGGGACAGTGATCAGTGTGCAGTATCACTCTGGCGCCATACTGCGCCGCCAGCTGGTGGATATGGTGGGCACCTGAGATACCGCCAGCAATAGTCGCACGCTGGTCGGTATTATCCAGACCTTTGCCGGCGAAGAAACTACAACCGCCACTGGAGAATTGAATGATCACCGGGCTGTTCACATCCCGGGCAACCTCTAATGCAGCATTAACGCTGTCCGTACCAACGACATTGGCTGCTGGTAAAGCAAACTGGTTGGCTTTAGCGTAAGCAAACACCTGCTGCACACTATCACCTGTAATCACACCTGCGGGTAATCCGTTTATCATAATGTTTATAGCTCCTTTAAATCCATAATTATTTTGTATTATCAAAGAACCGGGAAATTCTTGGGGGTCTTATCAGTTTTTTTTATTTTTTTCCTTCCCGGTTTTCACCTTTTTGGATTTCTTTTTCTTGTCGGATTTTTTCTCTTTTTTTGCTTTATTTTTTTCCTTCTTCTTTTTTTTACTTTTCCCTTTACCCTGGGATTTTTGCGCCTTGCCTGCGATTGGGTCAGCTTCAGGTTCGCCTTTTTCCTTCTCAGCGTCCTCTACCTGCAAATCATCAGGAAAGATTGCCATCCTTTTCACCAAAAACCTATCCCGCCAGTAGCGTGCCTGCCGGGCAGTCAAGCCCGATCGTTCACCCGCCTCAACGAGAGTAACCCCTTCGTCAACCGCTAATAACGCCAAGGCCCATTGGTAACTGGGGTGCTCAGTCGTGACGGCTTTACCCAACAGGTCTCTCTCAGATGATGTCAGAAGTTTTCCAACCGAAGGTTCAGTCTCACCCGTAGTTTGATCCTCAGGCATTTCGGCATTAATTTCGTTCATAAGAAGCCTCCTGGAAAAATGGTGTGATTAATAATAATTACGATAGCCGTAATAACCACTTGTAGGGAGAATTATACCCCAGGCGCGATGCAACGGATAAGAAAAAAACACATATATTGGTGAACATTCATGGATTCAGAACGGAACCCCCAGATCGGGATCTCAGATTAGCTGCTCAAAAGTCTTCAATTCTCGCTGAGGGGAGGACGCCGTTTAGTGTATTGGATAAGCCCTACAAAAACGATCAAAGCCATGCAGATGTAAATGAATAAAGTAACCACCATAGCTACCGGATTTATCCGCCCGATAAGCTGTCCGAGGAACCAAGGAGTAAAAATTGCACCCGCACTGCCGCAAGCCCAAAACAAACCCGTGATTTTGCCGGACAAGTACATCGTCTTCCCGGCAAACGCAAAAGTCGTTGGGAAAATTGAGGCGATTGACAAACCCAGTCCTAAGGTTCCCAAACCCAACGCCAGCAAGGAAGCGTGCCAGTAAAAGATCACGCCCAGGCTGATTAGAGCTCCAATTAAACACGCACTCACGATGGCGGTTTGTTTAAAACGAACATTGAAAGGAATGGCGATTAAGCGCCCTAAAGTAATGGCAAAATAGAATGCGGAAGTCACAAGCGAAGCCTGGGAAACGCTTCCAATGTCGCCGACAGTGATAAATGTGAATATCCAGCCCCCATAACTGACCTCTAAGCCGATATAAAGAAAGAACAAGACCCCAAATACAGCCACCAGAGTATGGTTCACTCTGCCATCATCGTGGGCTTTATCCTCCCTGGATGGTGTCGGAGAAGGCAGTCTGAGCAGCCACAAAACCGGAGGCAAGAACATAAACGCGATAACCCAATACGCCCACCTGATATCCAAACCAGAGTTGAGGATAAAGGAAACAATCAGTGGTGAGATTATGCTCCCGACGCCTCCGAAAAAAAACAGGGTATTGATATAGGGTCCCGACCGCCTGCCATAGGTCCACATGGTCAGCGTGTTAGCGCCCACATCGGTCACACCGAGCCCAATTCCTACAACGAGCAGTAACAAAGCCAATAAGGTGACATATGGAGCTAGAGGGATCACCACCATCCCAAATGCAGCCAGCAGCAGCATGACTGCCATCAGCCGGTGACCTGAGAAGCGGTCAAATAACCTGCCAATGAACAATGAACCCAACAGATACCCAAGTGAGCGCGTCGAAAAAAGATAACCGAGGCTAGCCACGTTAACCTGGAGGTTCTCAGCAAAATTAGGCAGGGTAGGACCAAGCGATGCCATGGATGCGCCCAGAACGACGAATGCGCCACAGTAACCTATTATCCGTAAATTCTTTTTTGAAATTGGGAACATCTTTTTTTAACTACTACAATTGTAAACAATAAATGGTATAACAGAGAAAATCAACCCAAAGCTAAAGGCTCTCCTGCTTTGATCTATAGAACATAAACGCATGAACACAAGAAACGTAGTAAGGATATCCATTATTGCCGCTCTTTATACGGTCCTGACAGTTGCACTGGCGCCTATCAGTTATGGACCGCTGCAATTCAGAATCGCGGAGTTCCTAAAAGTATTTGTTCTATATAATCCCTGGCTATCAATTGGTATTGGTATAGGAACTTTTTTTGCCAATTTATCCAGCCCTTATGTCGGACCGCTCGAATTGATTTGGATGCCTTTAACGGATATCACCGGTGGTATTCTAGCATGGATCATATTCAGAGCTCTGAACAACCGGTATCCTGTTATACCAATGACTGTATACGCCATAACAACAGCCCTGGCTGTGGGAGTCATGCTTTACCTATTAGGTGTTGGAGGGACTATCCTTGTGGCTTTGTCTATCTTCGTCAGTGAAATTATAATATTTATCGGCGGTATACCAATAGTGACATACATTTCTCGCTGGGTCGATCTGGATTAGCGAGGTAAGCGTACCAGGTCGGCAACCTGTCAGCTCAATATACACAACCGTCATTCACATCACAGTGATAACCCATACGATTGGGAGAACAGTACCCGTCACTTCTTAAGTAATGGGCACTAGTGCTCTTGGGGCGACATACGATCAGAACCAAACCTATCACTAATGTGTTGACAAAAGCGCGTACCCCCATTCCAAAAAAAGAGTGCGCAACATTCCATTAGAGAGGCGGCTTGGGGCAGGGCTTGATCAACCCGTGGTTGGACCTGGTCGTGCTGTTCCTAAGCGGTGTCCTGTTTCTGGTACCGTCTGTCTTAATGCACAAGCGGAGCCGGCGGTTGGGGTATTGACAGGTATCTATCCAGGGTTGATCTTAGACAGGTGGCACATTGGGCTGACGTTCAAAGTCACAGGTGAGACTGCCAACTTCGCCCTGATTGCTCCAAACCCAGGCGAGGTATTAAACAGCAGCCCAGGTACCTTCCTGGGCGCTCTCGAAAATGCGTTCGATCACCTGCATATTGGCGACAGCATCCTCAATAGGCGTAGGAACAGGGGTGCCATTGAGGATCGCCTGGGCGAACAGGTCACCCTGGATGGTGTACTGGTCAACGACAGGCAGCAGGATCTCCTCAACCTCATCGCCGCGCTGGCGCCATACCCGGCAGGGACGGTCAGGCGGAGCATTAAAGGCGATTTCGATTTCCACGCGTCCCTGGGTACCCAAGATATTCACCCTTTGATAACTTGCCAGTTGTGTGCCGCAGGTGAAGGTAGCGGTGCCGCGCCCGAAATCCATAATAGCGGAGGCCAGGCGGTCGGTCTTAAATAGCGGGTCGTATTCGACGATACCAACGACTCGCTCGGGTTCAGCTTCGAAAATGAAGCGCGACAGCGAGATGGCGTAGCAGCCAATGTCCATCAATCCCCCACCGCCAATATCGGCCTGATTGCGCACGTTCTTAGGATCCACCAGATAGTACGAGAAGATGGTCTGGATGGTACGCAGTTCGCCTATTTGACCTTCATTCACCAGCCGCTTTGCAAGCTGCCACTGGGGGTGGTGGCGGTACATGAACGCTTCCATCACCTTCAGGTGAGGGTGCTGACTGGCGGCATCCACCAACTGCTGCCCTTCAGCCGCGCTTAAGGCGATGGGCTTCTCGCACAGCACATGCTTGCCCGCTTCCAGCGCCTTGATTGACCAGGGCACGTGCAGGTGGTTGGGCAACGGATTGTAGACCGCATCCACCTCAGGGTCAGCCAGCAGTTCCTCGTAAGAACCATAGGCTTTGGGAATGTCAAGTGCTTCCGCTGCCGCCTGCGCTCTATCCATGTCGCGCGACGAGATGGCGGTTACTTCGCAGTACTGACCCTGCTGCATGGCGGGAATCACCTGCTTGGTGCCTATTCTGGCGGTGCTCAGGATACCCCAACGAATCTTGGTCATGATATGATTCTCCTATTGTGTTGTTCGAAAATGCGAGTCAATGGCACCGCGTACAGTTGTGCGATCACAACACGGTGCACTACACCATTATAGCCGTAAAAGAGATATTCTTTCAATCACGTCCTTTGAGCCAGTTCTCGAACGGGGAGAAGGGGCAAGATCAGCGCACACCCAACAGCACCTCAACGGTTAGCTGGTCGAGAAGCTCATAGCGGAGACCTCGTTCTCCGAGCGCTTTGCGGTCGAACTGATACTTTTTGAGTGTTTCAGCTTTATCTGAACGGTAGGCACCTGTCATGCCATCCATCGATCCGTCGTCTGCGTTTATCTCATCCAGCAAAGCTTGTATCTCCGGGTCATTATTCCACTGCTTAGCTTTCTCTTTGAGGATTAAATAGGTTCGCATGCAGCCCCTTGCGAAGTCCTTCACACCTTCATAGTCTTCAGTACGATAAGCATGGGCGTCAAAATGGCGGCTACCATCATAGCTGACATCTTCCAGGAATTTAACCAAGAAAAATGCACTCTTCAGATTTACGGCACCAAAACGGAAATCCTGATCATATCGACCAAACGCCTGATCGTTCAAGTCTATATGAAAAAGTTTCCCCGCCTCCCATGCCTGGGCAACATGGTGCACAAAATTGAGCCCTGCCATGTGTTCGTGAGCCACCTCGGGGTTCACTCCAACCATTAGAGGATAATCAAGTGTACCGATGAAACCCAGCATTGCGCCGGTTGTTGCAAGATAGAGGTCGCCGCGCGGTTCATTCGGCTTGGCCTCCAGTGCAAAAAGGAGATCGTATTTTTGATCTCTCACATACTCGCACAAGAAGTTAAGCCCCTCCTGGAATCGTTTGAGGCTTTCGGCGGGATTCTTGCTGGCATCAGTCTCTGTGCCTTCGCGTCCGCCCCAGAATACATAAACCTTGGCACCCAGTTCGACACCAAGATCGATAGCATTCATCGTCTTTTGTAAAGTATACGCACGAACCTTTGGGTCATTAGACGTGAATGCTCCATCCTTAAAAGCCGGATCACTAAAAAGATTCGTGGTCGCCATCGGTACGACAAGACCGGTATCATCCAATACTCTTTGAAAATCCCTTACAATCCGATCACGCTCAGATGGGGTTGCATCAATTGGAATCAAGTCGTTATCGTGTAAGTTGACACCATAGGCACCGACCTCAGCCAGCAAAGAAACAAGCTCGACCGGATTGAGGGCTTTGCGCACCGGTTCACCAAATGGGTCGCGCCCGATATTGCCTACAGTCCAAAGACCAAATGTAAACTTATGTTCTGGTTTGGGTTCAAATTGGTCATTCATTGTCCTTCCTTTATAAATCCAATTTTAGATTATGAAAATATCCCCAAGATTATTAAATCCTGTCCTCTAGCGATGACTGCATTATATAAATTCATAATATTCTTGGCAGGTATTCCCGCGATTACTCCTAATAAGAAGATAGATCATCCAATTTTCAGAAGTTCTCGTGCTTTCCGTACAGCTGAACTCGCATCTGGTGCGTACCCATCCGCGCCGATTTGATCGGCATATTCTTGGGTAACGCCCGCACCGCCTACCATAATCTTGACTAGATCCCGCACACCAGAGGTTTCAATTTCGCTGATAATCGTACGCATCATTGGCATCGTTGTCGTCAGAAGAGCTGACAAACCCACCAATTTAGCTTCACCCTTTCTGATCTCTGCGATAAACTTGTCGGCAGGCACATCCGGACCAAGGTCAATCACTTCAAATCCTGCCCCCTCCCACATCATTCCCACAAGGTTCTTACCGATATCGTGAAGATCGCCTTTCACTGTGCCAATGATAGTCTTCGCCACAGGTTCGGCACCGGAGTCTGACAACATGGGGCGCAAAATTTCCATGCAAGCCTGGGTTGCCAGGGCTGAAGCCATCATTTCCGGCAGGAAATAATCACCTTTTTCGAAATTGTCACCAACCACAGTCATTGCTGGAATAATCGTATCGTCGATGATGGTTTGTGCATCGCAATTCTCTGCCAGAGCTTTTTCCAGAAGCGAACGTGATGTTGTTGCGTTGCCATCAATAATTGCCTGATGAAGATCTTGCAGAACAGGCGCTCGTTCTGCTAGAGCATGAGCCGCAAGCGCTTCAGCTTCCTCGCGGGTTAGTGCTCGACCAGGTAATAAATCAGGGCTGATGCTAACAACAACTTCTTTCTCATCCTCTGAAGGATAATCCTCCCAATATGCTTTTGGACGGCGTCCAGGGGCACTATCTTTCTCATAAACGCCATATTCTCGAAGGGTCTTCCACATAATCATGATGTTTTCCGGTGGGACATTTGCTTGGATATTATGTACCGCGGCTGCTACAAATCCACCGCTTGGACCGAAGTCGTCAACCCGCCGCCTTACTTCATCGCGCACCTGCTGAGGGGTGCCGTCGGTGAATACGCCCTGAGTATCAACCAGACCTCCCCAGAAGGTCATGTCATCACCAAAATCGCGCTTCAAGCCAGCAGAATCCATACCCGCAGCATTCACCTGCACAGGGTTGATAATATCCACACCAATTTCAATTAAATCGGGGATTATGTCGCGTATTGCTCCGCAGCAGTGGTAAAAAATTTTGGCATCCGAACGCTGCTTAATGAAATCAAAGATTTTCTTATGGCGCGGCTTGACCAGGGTTCGATAGTCATCGGGGCTCATTAACAGACCAAATTGCCCCGCAAGGTCATCGGCTTCCTGGACTACATCAGCATATTCGCCCACCATTGGCAAAGCAATCTCCCAATATGCCAGCTTGAGATCAACAATGGTATCCATCAGATACTCTAACAATCGACGATTTGTGACGAAATCAGGATAGAACTTAGCAAAACCGCGTGTCCAGGCGGTTAATTCGAGGAAACCGGCCGAAAGTCCACCCAGAATTACAAGCTCCCCTAAATCCTCGGCAACATAGCGGGCGCGTTCAGCCAATCCTTGAAATCGTGCGGGATCTGTGGGATTGGGCCAGGGATGATTATTGATATCTTCGATACTGGTCGCGTTTGCCAATGGATGATAAAACATGTCATAAAAGAAACCACCTTCTTTGGGTTTGCGCCAACCAATGCCCCACTCATCATAGAATAGATCATAACCGGGCATTTCAGTAGTGTTGATATCAATTTGGAAGGTCGCCGACGAACGCGGGGCAACGTTGCGAACGTCCGAACCAAGCCTGTCTCGCATATCATCATCAACTGCAGCAATCTGCTGGAAGATATCCATCACCTGGATGTCGACCTCTGGCAATTTGAGGTACTTGCGCAGGTTCCGGTATGCATTGATATGAATGCTTGTCAACACAGTCCCACCCAAATCGAAGGGGATACGATCTGATTCTTTGTGCTGCAATGCCAGTACCCCACGTTCCCTAGAGTTCATTTTTTACTTTCCTCCATAGCTCGAATTTATTAATCAAATCAAGAATATGCCGACGGACCAAACCCATTTAACCACGGGTGCGAATCAGTTTATTTCACGAATCCGATCTAGTTCACCTGCAACATCTCGTACAATTTGTGTTACAGCACGTTCTATCGATTTACGACCAGCCTCCGCCGTGGCAAAACGGGGATCATCGTCTTTTCGCACTGTTCGGTCGGTGGTAGGTCGACCAATAAACGTAGGATAATCTACGATCGCGAAGTCAACGTTTTTAAGGGGGATCTCTTTTTCGGGAAGATTCTCCAGTTTCACAGTCTCAGGTGCCAGCTCCAACATAACAGAAGTTTCGATTTTCGAGGCGTGTCCTACTTCCATAATTCCTTCATCGTTCATTACGAAAGGTAATTCCACCAACACTCGAACTGTATCCAATGCATTGAATTCAACTGAGAGCCGCTGCAGAACTTCGAGCTGGTTCACAGCTGCATGACCCGTGACCAGGACAAGAATTTTAAACCCCATCGCTGCAATCAGGCGTATATTCTCTCGTACCACCAGTGCAAACAACTCTTCAGACGCATACATACTCGGCAAGGAGTTTGCCGGAAAATCCATACCAACTACCCATTCCTTATTCTCAAAACCGATCCAATCCAATACTTCAGGTGGCCGCTCACGTTCCGTACCGAAATAGAGGGGTGGCATAACAAGCCCACCACTCCGCTCGACAGCCATTAAAGCAACGTGTTCAGCATTCAATGAATCAACGCCCAGGGGCAGGTGAGGTCCATGCCACTCTAACAAACCACATGGCTGGTAGGCTACTGGCGCTCGCTTCATTTCGGCAAGCACCTCACCAGGACAGAGATACTGGATCCGTCTTGTATGCATGATTGCCCTACTTAACCTCTACACCAGCTAAAACTTGTTCCTGATCATCTAGTTCAGGCTGCACACGAAGTTCGACACGTCTGGTTCCGATTGGAAAAGACATAATTTCATCAATAATGACCGCGCCCAATGGATCGACTGAACGAAGTTGGTCTACCGCAAGCTTCTCATCCTGTGAATCAATCCAGACGATTTTCAAAGTGCCTACATCGAATACACCGAACAAGCCACTCAGATGAATATTATCACCCTTCCGGTTGGCGCTTAAATGTTTGGCAATACAGCCGGATTCATTTACATCAATAATCGGACCTGGGCAATGACAGACTCCCCACTCAATTTGGAAACTGCTCGACATCCCTGGCTCGATATCACGTAGGGTGCTGAGCACTTCAGTCTCCATTAAATAAATTTCGGTCTCTTCGTAATTAAGCGTGTCCACTACTCCTGCGCCCACAGTCCAACATTCGACCGAAACACCACCATCAGGATATTCACCATGAGGATCATATACGAACCGTTCGGCAAATGCGAAACCCTCCACCGGGTTACTGAATGCAATCCAACCAGCAGTTGAATCGACACCCACTTTACCAATCTCCCAAAGGTATTGAGCTTTGAAGAGACCAGTATCTGGATCAGACTGCCACTGGGGATTATCTTCATCGCCGAACATCACATTGAAACCCCTCCGATAACGACTAGCAGCGTTCAATGGTGTTGTTATGGAACATTCCGGTTCGTGAGCAATTCTTCCATCCGGCAGCTTGCGTTCAGCCCGCAATTGGACAACATCCCAAATGCTCCAGCGAATTGGTTTCTCAACAACATTCTCGAAGGATAAATCCACTTTCACGCGACTGCTTCCCTGACGTAGTGTGAACTGTCGTGTGATCTTCACACCTGTTCGTTCATCGGGTGGACTGACCATGCGTACGATCGCAAAGGTTTTATCACAACTCAACTCATCGAGCGTATATCGACCGGTATCCAGTACAGGGTCGGGTGGTCCATGCCATTGTTCATCGTTATCCCATCCCTGAGGAGAAGGCCATGTTTTATCACCCCCATAATTCTTCCAATCAGCCAGTTTACCCGCTCCCATGTTTTCCTCGGGAGAAAACAGCTTGCCAGCCAGTTCAGGATCTACAAAGAAATAGGAATAGGGTCCAAGATCATATGCCATTATCCGCCCACCAATATCAGGCACAGCGACCAGTGTCACGTACCCATTCGAAAGGTGGCAGCCTTTCCAGCCACGGAAGTCAACCTGCTTGATTGTGCAGTCGGGTATAGGAATCATTAAGCAACATTCTTCGCGAAAACCAGATCATCGGCTACACCCGTGGCATATGCCATTAAATTATCTTCAGTTGCGTTCTCATGATGGACAATACCAGTTACGCGACCCTCGTGCATTACAACGATCCGATACGACATCGCAAGAAGGTCAGGTAGTTCCGAAGAAATCAGGATAATGCTCACCCCTTCTTTAGCTAAATTACGGATCAAATTGTAAATCTCAGCTTTCGCTCCAACATCTACACCATGGGTTGGTTCATCCAAGATAAGTAGTTTGGGGTTTGTAGCCAACCAACGAGCTAATACAGTCTTCTGCTGGTTGCCACCGCTTAAACTGCTTACCGGATTTTCAATTGATGCCAAGCGGATATCTAAACTATTTACTAAGGTATCCGACATAGTTCGTTCGACCTTTTCGTTGATAACGCCAAATCTGGTCATTCTTGGAAGCTCTGCTATGGATATGTTCTTCTTTACAGGCAGCTCTATAAACAGGCTTAATAATTTACGGTCCTCCTGTACCATAGCTAGTCCATTGGCGATAGCATCACTGGTAGATTTGAACTTTACGTTGTTTCCATTAAGAAGAATTTGCCCGTCTTCAAAACTCTCAGCGCCAAAGATAGCACGTGCTACATCAGTTCGACCCGCACCCATTAACCCGGCAAATCCGACAATCTCACCGCGTTGAACCGTAAAACTAACATCTTTAAACCTCTTACTTGTCAAATTACGAACATCGAGGACAATTTCATCGGACATCGGCGTTACTATATACGCAGAACGATCCAGTTCACGCCCAACCATCATATTTATTATCGAATACTCTGTAGCGTCATCTGTATTTTCCGTTCCAATATAGCATCCATCACGGAAAACAGTGATCCTGTCAGAAATCTCCATGACCTCTTCTATTTTGTGCGACACGTAGAGAATGGAGATATCACGAGACATAAGGGATTCTATGACTCCAAATAATCGCTTTGTCTCAGTCTCGGACAACGATGAGTTCGGCTCGTCCATGATTATCAATTTAGCGTTTGCTGCAAGCGCCTTAGCAATCTCGATCATCTGACGCTGCGAGATGGTCAAATCACTCACTGTTGTGTTCGGATCGATGTCTAAACCGATAATATCTAACACCTCACGGGTCCGCCGTTCTAAGTCCTTCCAATCGATTATTCCAAAACGGGAGGTCATACGACCCATAAAAATGTTTTCAATCACATTGAGGGAGGACATCAATGAGAGTTCTTGATAAATGATAGCAATACCCGCTTCCTGTGCTTCTATGGGGCGGTTGAAAATCACTTCCTTACCATCGAATTCAACCTTACCAGAATCGCGGGAATAAACCCCCCCCAGAACTTTAATCAACGTTGATTTTCCTGCGCCGTTTTCACCAACCAGTGCATGTATCTCTCCGTAACGCAAATCAAAATCAACGTTATCCAATGCCTGAACACCGCCGAATCGCTTGGACAAACCATTGACTCTTAAAATATATTCGTCATCCACCATTGGCTACCTTCTTATAAAATTCATGAGTTATTAGGTTTTTATTTCTCAACAAATTATATGAATCTTAATAATTCCAAATATCCTGAAGATCAACTCCATCTTTTAATAACTCGTTTACTCCATTCTTCCTTCCCTTCTCCTGTGTTAATAGGTGGGGTCGTGTAAAACGACCCCACCCACAAATTCAGTTTTATTTACTGTGCGGGGGACCAGAAATCTGCGATGTTATCTTTGGTGACGATATCAGCACGTGTGACTAACCTG